>JBJSYW010000486.1:0-18443 GCA_046089985.1 Chloroflexota bacterium | reverse complement strand
AAGCGGCCGGTGTTCCAGTGCAGCAGCACCCGGATGGCGCGCGGCAGGCTGCCGGGCACCGGGATTTCGGTTGCACACATCAAGGGCACGCTCTCCCAACCCATCTGGCGTGCGGCCGCAGCCGGGTAGGCCGAGCGCAGGTCATCCGTGACGGTGAAGATGGCGCTGGCCAGGTCATCGGCGCGCAGCCCGGGATTGGCCGCGATCAGCGCCTGCAGCAGTTCGCGCGTGGCGGCAAAGATCGCCTCCGGCCGGTCCTCATCCACCACGGTAGCTCCACGCACCCCTCGGACAAAATTTTGCATCGCTTTCACCTCCAGTTGGCTGCGTCTGGATGGACGCACAAAAAAAACCGCGGGGCCGTCGGCCTCGCGGTTGGGTTTACAGATATCGCCTGACCCGCTTAAGCGCCGCCAACGGCTGCTGGAGACCAGCGACCGTAATACCAAGCGTAATAATAATAACGGGTCGTCGTGAGTTTCATGAGCATCAACACCAGATTGCTCCGAGTTTAACGTACCGCGGGCATTCCGTCAAGCCCCCAACCATTCCATCTTCGATACTCAACGTAAATTGAGTACTTTCCGCATCCTGCAACCGTGTTTTTGCTTAGGTCAAATAACGGAGTGTCCCGATAGCCCCCGCCGCCCATTCCTGGGAAAATGTAGTCATTCAGAACGGAAAACACATGCTTGGCGGGGTATGAAATGAACGAAAAATTCTTCTTCCACAAATTGATCAACGCTCTGCTGGCTGCCAGCCTGCTGCTGGGTTGGGCCGGTCTGCACGCTCAGCCCGCCCAGGCAGCCGCCGCCCGCCCGCAGCCCGCCGCCGTCTCGAACGCCGCTTTCGGCGCCAACACCTACAAAGCCCTGGTGACCCAGGAAGGCATCTACCGCATCAGCTTCGCCGACCTGCAGGCCGCCGGCGCTCCGCTGGACACGCTCGATCCGCACAACCTGCAGCTCTTCAACCTCGGCAGCCAGGTCGCCATCCGCGTGGTCGGCGAAGAAGACGGCCGCTTCGATGCCGGCGACTACGTCCTGTTCTACGGGCAGCCGGTGGACACCCGCTACACCGGCGTGAATGTCTACTACCTGGCCCTGGGCGCTGAGCAGGGTCTGCGCATGCTGGCCCTGGACGGCGCCCCGCAAGCCGCCGCCCAGCCGCCCAGCTTCATCACCACCCAGCACATCGAGCGCAACCTGATCTACAGCCCCACCACCACCGATCCCGACGGCGACCTGTTCATCTGGGGCCTGATCAACGCCGCCTCCAACCCGGCCTCGGCCAACTACAGCTTCACGCTTGAGAACGTCGACCTGACCACCCCCTACTCGGTTACCCTGAGCGGCAAGCTGGCCGACCTGGGCGCTTACCCCGAACACCACACCCGCATCCTGCTCAACGGCAGCCTGGTCGGCGACCTGCACTGGGCCTACTACGAGCCAAGCCTGACCTTCAGCGTGCAGCTGCCGCAGCGCTACCTGCTACAAGGCGCCAACACAATCAAAGTCGAGCTGCCGCGCGATAACGGCATCAGCTACGACCGCCAGCGGATCAACTGGTTCGAGCTAACCTACCGCAAAACCTTCACCGCCAAGAACGATGTGCTGCGCTTCAGCGGCCTGGGCAGCGGCAGCTGGCAGTACCTGCTGAACGGCTTCAGCAGCGCCGCCCTGGAAGTCTACGACATCAGCGACCCGGCCCGCCCGGCGATCATCCAGAACGCCGCCGCTGCCGGCAGCTACAGCCTGCGCCTTGAGCAGGCCGAGAGCAGCGCCCGCCAGTACCTGGCCCTGTCCACCGCCCGCTACCTGAGCGCCGGCGCTCTGGTAGCCTACCAGCCGGTCGACCTGAAGTCGAGCGCCAACGCCGCCGACTACATCCTGATCACCCCCCCGGCCTTCTACAACGACATGCTGCCGCTGGCCGCCTTCCGCTCCAACCAGGGGCTGCGCGTCAAGGTGGTCACCACCGACCAGATCTACGACGAGTTCAGCGGCGGCCTGGTCGATCCGCAGGCCATCCACGACTTCCTGGCTGCCGCCTACACCGGCTGGACCCGCCCGGCCCCGCGCTACGTGCTGCTGGCCGGCGACGGCAACTACGACCCGCGCAACTACCAGGGCGCCGGCGAAACCAGCTTCATCCCCGCCTACATCCTGCCGGTGGATTACACCGTGATCAACACCGCCACCGACAACCGCTACGTGACCGTGAGCGGCGACGACAACCTGCCCGAGATGGCCATCGGCCGCCTGCCGGTTAAGACCAGCGCCGAAGCCCAGGCGATGGTCAGCAAGCTGATCGCCTACGAACAGGCTCCCGCCGCCGGCGGCTGGAACAGCCAGGTGCTGTTCATCAGTGACAACCCCGATGCGGCCGGCGATTTCTATGCCTACTCTAACGGCGTGGCCGATGGCAGCCTGCCGGCCGGCTACACCGCCTCCAAAATCTACTACGCCGATACCCACGCCACCGTCGACGAGACCCGCACCGCCATCATCGACCAGTTCAACCAGGGCCGGCTGATCGTCAACTACGTTGGCCACGGTTACACCCAGTACCTGGGCGGTGAGAAGTTCCTGCAGAACTCCACCATCCCGGCGCTGCAGAATGCCGGCAGGCTGCCGCTGTTCATCACCGCCGCCTGCTCCAGCGGCTCGTTCCAGACCCCCAGCCCGGCCGGCAGCGACTACTCCTCGCTGGCCGAAGCGCTGGTCAAGGCCCCCACCACCGGCGCCATCGCCAGCTTCTCCTCCACCGGCTTCGGCACAGCCGACGGGCAGGACTATCTGGACCGCGGCCTGTTCCAGTCGATCTTCAAAGACGGCCAGACCCGCCTGGGCGACGCAGTCCTGTCTGCCAAGCAGTACCTGGCCGCCAATACCATCGGCTACGAGAACCTGATCGACATCTTCACCCTGTTCGGCGACCCGGCCACCCGCCTGAACGTACTGCCCAGCGACCTGGGCATCGAATACCAGGGCAATACCGTGCAGGCTCTGCAGGTTGGCGATACCCTGACCTACACCCTGGCGTTCTCCAACTCGGGCCAGACCACCGCCACCCACATCCAGGTCGAGAACCTGATCCCTGAAGGGCTGGCCGAACTGCAAATCACCACCCAGGGCATCACCGCCACCCCGCTGGAAGGCGACACGCTCACCTGGCAGGTACAGGATATGCTCCCCGGCGCCAGCGGCAGCATCAGCATCGTCGGCACCGTCAGCGCCACCCGCTCAACGCAGTTCACCTCCCTGGCGACCATCCGCTCGTCCAGCTACGAGGATGACACCACCAACAACAGCACCACCCCCGTGCGCTTCTACATCAACCAGCCCACCGCCGTGCAGGTCAGCACCCTGACCGCTGTCTACCGGGACCAGGCGATCGTGCTGCGCTGGGAAGCCCTGCCGGACGAACGGGCGCTGGGTTTCAACCTCTACCGCTCGCAGCCCGGGCAGACTGAAATGCAGCAGATCAACGCCGAGTTGATCCCGGTCAGCGAAATCGGCAAGGCAGAGGTGTATACTTATGTGGACGCCGGTGTGACCTTCAACCAGCGCTATACCTACTGGCTGGAGATCGTCAGCGTCGACGAAAATTCCACCCTGCCGGGCCTGAATGTCCAGTCCGGGTTCAGCCTGTACCTGCCCCTGGCAGTGCGGCCGACCAACTAAGACGCCCGGCGGCCGCGCAGCGCCCAACGAGGATGTCCAGGCATGCATAACCGGTTCGAAACCGAAATCATCGAAAAGATCATCAAAGCCAAAAAGGAATGGGAGACCACCGTCGACACCATCTCGGAAGGCGTGGTGTTGTACGAAACGGGTTCATTGGCCATCCGGCGGGTCAACTGGCCGCTGGCCCGCATGCTGAACAAAACCCCCCAGACTCTGGTGGGTGCCAACCTGCACCAGATGCTGTGCGGCTGCCAGGATAACCACTGCCCCACGCTGCACTTCCTGCAAGCCGGCGCCATCCGCACCAAAGAGATCGGCTACCTGCCGGCCCACCAGCAGTGGTTCCTCTCCAGCCACCCGCTGCTGCTGGAGCTGCAGGAGCATCCTACAGCCGTGGTGGTGGTGCGCGACGTGACCCAGGAGCACATCTACCAGGACCAGGTGGCCGAAGCCGAGAAACAGGCGCTGGTGGCACGCGCCGCCACCGGGCTGGTGGGCCAGATCACCCCCTCCGTCGAATACATCCAGCACTACCTGACCACGGTGGAGCACCAGATGGGCCGCCTGCGCGCCGCGCTGGCCGACTGCCGCCAGGCGCTGCCCCAGCCTGCCTGGGATGAGATCGAAACCCGCCACAAGCTGACCTTCGTGCTCGACGATATCGAATGCTCGCTGCAGCAGTCGATCCACGACCTGCTGAACATCCACAGCCTGGCTTACCGCGTGCAGGATATCGGCAAAGACAGCGAGCCGGTCAGCGAATATGACCTGCACCAGCTGCTGGAAGGCGCGCTGAGCGTGATCTGGGGCGGGCTGCAAGCAGAAGTGCAAATCACCCGCCGCTACGCCGCCAACCTGCCGCGCATTTCGGCCAACGCCATCCAACTGCAGCGGGCGATCACCGACCTGGTATTCCTGGCTGCCTACGCCTCCGAACCGGTGCGCGAACTGCTGATCGAGACCACTTTCCAGAACGACCACCTGCTGCTGCGCATCCAATCCGGCGCTGAAGCGCTCACCGAGGCCTGCCTGCCGCCGGCCGGGCAGCCGTCCGAACGCTGCGCAGCCCACGACAGCGGCCCAGCTGGCGAAATCATCCTACGCCACGGCGGGCTGCTGTCGGTCAGCTGCCCGGATGATGGTCCCTTCTGCGCCACGGTGATCCTGCCGGTAAAAGGCCCCCAGGCGCGCGTATGAGCCTCTCCAAAGACCTGTTCCTGCTCGACCCGGCGGTGGCCTTCCTGAACCACGGGTCCTTCTGGGCCTGCCCGGTCCCGGTCTTCGCCGTCTACCAGGAGTGGCAGCGCCGCCTGGAGCGCCAGCCGGTGCTGCTGTTGGGGCGCGAGATCCAATCGCTGGACCGCCAGGCGCGCCAGGCGTTGGGCGCTTACCTGGGCGCGGCGGCGGATGACCTGGCGTTTGTGACCAACGCCACCCACGGGGTGAACCTGGTCGCCCGCTCGCTGCGGCTGCAGCCGGGGGACGAGATCCTGACCAGCGACCACGAATACGGCGCCTGCGATTACACCTGGGAGTTCATCTGCGGGCTCAGCGGGGCGCATTACCGCCGCCAGCCCGTCCCACTGCCGGCGCACTCGGCCGGTGAGATCGTCGAGCAGATCTGGAGCGGGGTGACCGAGCGCACGCGCCTGATCTACCTGAGCCACATCACCTCCCCCACCGCGCTGCGCCTGCCAGTGGAGGCGATCTGCCGGCGCGCCCGCCAGGCCGACATCCTGACCCTGGTGGACGGGGCCCACGCCCCGGGCCAGGCGGCGCTGGACCTGCCGGCGATCGGGGCCGATTTCTACACCGGCAACTGCCACAAGTGGATGCTGGCCCCTAAGGGAGCGGCTTTCCTCTATGCCCGCCCGGAATGCCAGGCGCTGCTGGAGCCGCTGGTGGTCAGCTGGGGCTATGGCGCAGATGAGCACACCACCAGCGGATCGCGCTTCATCGACCTGCTGGGCTGGAGCGGCACGTATGACCCGGCTGCCCGCCTGAGTGTGCCGGCGGCAATCGACTTCATGGCGCAGCACAACTGGCCGCAGGTGCAGGCCGAATGCGCCGCCCTGTTGGACGAAACACTCGTGCAGATAAACCAGCTGCCCGGGCTTCCGCCGCTCTACCCGCCCGGGCAGGGGTTCTACCACCAGATGGCCGCCGCGGCGCTGCCGCCGCAGGTCGACCTGGCAGCGCTCAAAACCCGCCTGTACGATGACTATCGCGTCGAAGTGCCGCTGATCGAATGGAACGGGCGCAAACTGGTCCGCATCTCGATCCAGGGTTACAACACACCCACAGACACCACCCGCCTGGTCGAGGCGCTAGGCTGCCTGCTCCCCACCGGTTAGCCAGGCCAGCGCCCGGTCAACCTGCTCGCGCTCGCCGATCAGCCCAATCCGGTCTTCGGGCAAGAACACGGTTGACGATTTGGGGTTGGGCTGGATCTGTTCACCGCGCAGCAGTGCCACCACCGAAGCGCCGGTCTGCGAGCGAATGTTAGCCTCCTGCAGGCTCAGCCCCACCAGCGGGCTGTCATCCGCCAGGCGCAGCCAGCGGATCTCGATGCTGTCGGCCGCCAGCAGCAGTTCGTGCAGCGACTGGTGCTCATCGGCCGAGTTGATCGTGATGTCGTAACGGTCACGCCGCACCGATTCGGAGAAAGCGTGCACTTCGCGCAGCGGGAAACCCAGCAGCAGCAGAGTGTGATGCACCATCTCCAACCCGCCTTCCAACTCCGGGTGGACGATATGGTCGGCCCCCAGGCGAGACAGGTGCAGGATACCTTCATCGGTCTCGGCGCGCACCACGATCGGCAGATCAGGGTTCAGACTGCGGGCAGCGGCCACCATCATCGCCGCCGGGCCGTCCTCCGGCACGGTCACCACCAGGGCTTTGGCCCGCTCCAGACCGGCATGTGTGATCACTTCCGAGTTGGCTGCATCGCCATACAGGGTGGCCACCTGGGCCGCGTTCAAGGCGTCCACCCGCTCAACATCCGCTTCGATCACCAGCTGCGGGATATTCAACGAGCGCAGCACATCCACCAGGTGCCGGCCCACCCGCCCATACCCGATGATCACCACGTGCCCGTTCAACTGCGCTTCATCGATCTCGGGCAGCGGGCGGTTGGCCTCCAGCTGCGCCCAGAAGCGCGGCGCTTTTTTCAACCAGCGCTCCAGCGGCGGCATCAGCCGGTACATAAACGGGTTGACGGTGATCGAGATCAGCGCCGCAGCCAGGATCAGCGAGTACTGCTCGGTAGTTAGCAGCCCCAGCGCCACTCCACCCTCGCCCAGGATGAAGGAGAATTCGCCCACCTGGCTCAGCCCGACGGCCACCACCAGGAACGTGCGCGCCGGGCGCGGAAACAGCAGCCCCAGCAAGATCACGATCAGCAGCTTGCCCACCACCACCAGCAGGCTCAGCGCCGCCACCTGGCCCAGGTTCTGCCACAGGAAGACCGGGTTGACCAGCATCCCAACCGAGACGAAGAACAGCACCGAGAAGGCTTCGCGGATCGAGAAGATATCCGCCCCCACCTGATGGCTCAGGCGCGACTGGCTGATGATCGCCCCGGCCACAAACGCCCCCAGCGCCAGCGATACCCCGAACAGTTCCGAGGCGCCCAGCGCCACGCCCAGGGTAATCGCCAGGATGGCCAGGATGAACAGCTCGCGCGAGCGGGTGCGGGCGGTCTGGTCCAGCAGCCAGGGGATCAAGCGCACCCCGCCGACGAACATCAGCAGGGCAAAGGCGGCCGCTTTCAGCAGCGTCAGCCCCAGCCCGGCCCAATCCATCCCGTCCCCGGTCTGCACCAGCGCCGGCATCAGCACCAGGATCAGCACCGATAAGATGTCTTCCATCACCAGCCAGCCGACCGCCGCCTGTCCGTGACTGGTGTTCAGCAGCGAATGATCCATCAGGCCGCGCAGCAGCACCACGGTACTGGCCACCGAGATCGCCAGCCCCAGCACGATCCCCGCCCCGGCCGGCCAGCCCCACAGGCGGGTCAGCCCGAAGCCCAGCAGCGCCGCCAGCAGCGTCTGCAGCAGCGCGCCCGGGATAGCCACATCCCGCACCCGCCACAGATCTCGAAAAGAAAAGTGCAGCCCCACCCCGAACATCAAGAAGATCACCCCCAGTTCGGCCAGCTGCTGAATGGTTTTTACGTCACCGACAAAACCCGGGGTGAATGGGCCAATGATGATCCCGCCCAGCAGGTAACCCACGATGCTCGGCAGGCCAATGCGGCGGGCGATCCACCCGCCGGCGAAGGCTACGACCAGGGCACTGGTAATATTGATTAACAGAGGTAAATCGTGCATCATTTGCTCCTTGGTTTGCCCCACTGTGGTCCGCAGCCGGTCACTGGCTGTGCGCCCGCTCCAACTGCAGTTCGGCTTCAACCATGATCTGCACCAGGCGCTCGAAGGAGGTTTCCGCCTCCCAGCCCATGATACGGCGCGCCTTGCCGGGGTTCCCCACCAGCAGATCGACGTCGGCCGGGCGCACATAGCGCGGGTCCTGTACCACGTAATTGCGATAATCCAGCCCCACCACGCTGAAAGCCTGCTCGGCGAACTGCGCCACGGTGTGTGTGCGCCCGGTAGCCAGCACATAATCGTGCGGGGAATCCTGCTGCAGCATCAGCCACATGCCGCGCACGTAATCGGGCGCATAACCCCAGTCGCGCTGGGCGTCCAGGTTGCCCAGATGCAGCTCGCGGTCCTTGCCCAGCTTAATCCGCGCCGCCGCCCGGCAGATCTTGCGCGTGACAAACTCGTGCCCGCGGCGTGGGCTTTCGTGGTTGAAGCAGATCCCCGAGGCGGTGTACATCGAGTAGCTCTCGCGGTAGTTGATCGTGATCCAATGCCCATACACCTTCGCCACCCCATACGGGCTGCGCGGGTAGAAGGGCGTTTCTTCATCCTGCGGCACGGCGCGCACCTTGCCGAACATTTCGCTGGTGCTGGCCTGGTAAAAACGGATCCCCGGGTCGACCAGGCGGATAGCGTCGAGCATGCGCGTCACGCCCAGCCCGGTCACCTCGCCGGTGAAGACCGGCTGGCTCCAGGAGGTCTGCACGAACGATTGGGCGGCCAGGTTATACACTTCGGCCGGGTTATAGGTGCTCAAGATGTCGATCATCGAGGCCTGGTCGAGCAGGTCGCCCGAGACCAGCGTCAGGTCGTCCTGGATGTGCTGAATGCGCTCGAAATTCACCGTGCTCGAGCGGCGCAGCATGCCGATCACTTCATAACCTTCCTGCAGCAGCAGTTCGGCCAGGTACGAGCCATCCTGGCCGGTAATGCCGGTAATTAAAGCCCGCTTGTGGATCATGGGTTGCTCCTTGGTGCAAGTTAAACGCTCGGTCCCGAACCCCGCCAGGCGGGGGGAGAAGCTCCAGGCTGAGCGTCATTTTAACCACGCCAATCCAATCCGTCTGTAAAGTGACTTAGCAGAAATAATGAGCCAATGCATAGTATAGTTAAGGGGATGAAAGAAAAAGAACCCGATAACCTGGAGCCGCTCGGGCGGCGCATCGCCCGCCTGCGCAGCGAACGCGGCTGGACCCAGCAGGCGCTGGCCTACCGGCTGGCTGCCTCGCGCGTGGCTATCTCGCACATCGAATTGGAGTTGAGCACGCCCAGCGAACGCACGATCATGCTGCTGGCGGGGCTGTTCAAGCTCAACCCCGCCGAGCTGGTTGACGGCACGACCTACCCGCAGGCGCGCGCCGAACGCCTGCCGGCGGTGGCGCTGTGCTATACCGAACTGGAAGCCGGGCTTATGCTGCTGGAAAACGACCTGGACTGGCTGGAGCGCCTGCGCGACCGGCCGGGTTGGGAGCGCTGGCAGGCCGAACTGGGCCGGCGCTGGCGCAGGTGGCTGGACGCGCACGCCGAACTGGCCGACGACGAGATCGAGCGCCGGGAGATGGCCGAACTGCGCCGGCGGATCAACCGCCTGCTGCAGCCGCCCGGCTGACCGCACGGTTAGCCGCGGCTCGGGCGCGACAGCCCGCTGGACAGGGCGGCAGACAGGTCGTCGCCCTCGGAGAGCTGCACAAAGGGGATGTTCATCGCCTTCAACGAACCCAGCAGGCGCTCCGGGCTGCGGTAGCCGCCGAAGGTGGTTGGGTCAAGCGCCACCAGCAGCGGACGGTGGCCGCGCCGCACCAGCAGGTCGCAGGTGTTGTAGACGTCGTCGGAGGTGCTGGAGGTGACGATCACCGCCGTGCTGCCGCGCGGCAGGTGCCGCGCCTGGGCTTCGATCAGGCCCTGCAGCGGCAGGTCGCCCACCGGCTGCAGCAGCGCCAGCGCTTCCAGGATCTTGCCCAGCTGCCGCCCGCCGCGGTCGGAGGGCAGGATGCGCAGCGCGCCATCGGCATACGCCAGCCCCACCGCCCGGCCGCGCTGCAGGTAGTAGCGCGCCAGCGAGGCCGCCGCGGTGACGGCGTACTCGATCGTCATCGGGGGCAGTTGGAACTTCGTCCGCCTGCGCCAGAAATCGCGTGGGTCATATTCAGGCCGGGCGAAAGGCTTGCTGCTCTGCACCGCCGCAGCCGCGTCGACGAAGAGCCATACATCGGCCAGCGGGTCCAACTCGAACTCCTTGACCATCATGCGCTCGCGCCGGGCGGTGCTGGCCCAGTGGATGCGGTTCAGCGGGTCGCCCGGTTCGTACTCGCGCACCCCGGCGGCGTTGGAGGTGATCTGCGGTGTGCGCCGGCGCAGCGCTTCGCCGCCGGGCAGCAGACCGGGCGGGTTGGGAAAACTGATCACCTCGACCATGTTGGGGTAAACCAGCACCGCATCCTGGCTGGGGAAGCTGCGCCGCACCGGGAACAACCCGAACAGATCCCCGCTGACCAGCGAGGTCGGGCCAAGCGGAAAAACGCCGCGCTCGCTCAGGCGCGTGCGCGCCAGGTAGGTGCGGCTTTCGTTCCCGCCGATCAGGGTGATCACGTGCGAGCCGTGCGAGCCGGGCAGCTTGGCTTCGTCATGCACCTCGATCCACAGGCGCGGCAGGCGGCTGTTGTTCTGCACCTCGTAGTGCTCTTCGAAAACCTGCCCCACCTGCGAGCGCAGCGCCCGCGGCGTGCGCAGCAGGTTGACCTGGTACAACGCCAGGCGCGAGCTGATATAGCTAAAGATCAGCAGCCCGCCGAACAGGTAGCTCAGCCGGAAGAACAGGGTGCTGCCAGTAAAAGCGCCGGCTGCCAGGTTGACCGCCAGCAGCGCCAGGACGACCCGTGCGGAATAGGACACACCGGCCTCTTATTCCTGGCGCGCCCCGCCCGACGGGTCGCCGCCAGGCACCGGCACGCCGCGCAGGATCTCTTCCACCACCTGCTGGGCGGAGAGGTCGCGCAAGCGCGCCCCCGGGCCGAGGATCACCCGGTGGGCCATGGTGGGGATCGCCAGCGCCTTGATATCATCCGGCAGCACGTAATCGCGCCCGCATACCGCCGCCCGCGCCTGCGCCGTGCGATACAGCGCCAGGCTGCCGCGCGGGCTGGAGCCCAGGTAGACTTCGGCGTGCTCGCGAGTCTGGTGATTCAGGTCCACAATGTAACGCTTCAGCCCGGGCGAAACATAGATATCCTTGACCGCCTCCTGCATCTCGATCAGTTCTTCTACCCCCACCACCTGCTCCAGCTCGACAAACGGGTGGCGGTGCTGCTGGCGCTCCAACACATGCACTTCGTCGCTGATCGACGGGTAACCCAGGCGCAGGCGCATCAGGAAACGGTCAACCTGCGCTTCGGGCAGCGGGAAGGTGCCTTCGTATTCAATCGGGTTCTGCGTAGCCAGCACCATGAACGGGCGCGGCAAGCTGCGCGTCACCCCGTCCACCGTCACCTGGCGCTCTTCCATCGCCTCCAACAGGGCCGCCTGGGTCTTGGGGGTGGCGCGGTTGATCTCGTCGGCCAGCACCACCTGGCTCATCACCGGGCCGGGGCGGAACTCAAACTCACGGCTGACCTGGTTGAAGATCGACACCCCGGTCACATCGCTGGGCAGCATATCGGGGGTGAACTGGATGCGGTTGAAGCTGCAGCCCAGCGAGCGCGCCAGCGAGCGCGCCAGCATGGTCTTGCCCACCCCGGGGACATCCTCAATTAACAGGTGGCCCTGGCATAATAAACCGATCACAGCCAATTCCACGGTGTCCCGTTTGCCGACGATCACCTGCTCGATATTGGCGATTATCCGCTCGGCAAAGCTCTTCGCATCAGACATAAGTCCTCCTTGGTAGTCGCCTGCTCTCCAGACGCCAGCCTGTGCATGCCCCCTGCACGCTATTATAAAGCGATCAGGACTTCAATAGAAACACATTAAGTACTATCCAGAAGACGCTGTAGTTCAAGGCACGCCGGACTTTGTAGCGCGCGGCGAATAACAGCAGCGCCAGCACCAGCCCGCTGGCGAAGCGCAGCATCCCACCCGTCTCACGAAAGGTCGAGAAGGGGGTGAAAGGGATCACCAGCGCGTTGAGCAGCAGCAAGCTGACCACCAGGCCGGTCTCCCCGCTCAGCAGCCGGCGCGCCGCAGCCCAGATGCCCCACAGCGACGGCAGCGCCACCGCCGGCCCAAACACCAGCGCCATCGCCAGCAGGTACAGCGGGCTGTACTGCCCGATGCGCAGCAGCCCCATAAACGGGATCAGTTCAAACGGGGTGGCCATCGCCCCGCCCGAGCCCAGCCCCGGGCGGCCAAACACCAGCCACAGCCAGCCCTGGAACAGGGCGAATGGCAGCCCGGCCAGCAGCGCCGCCCCAACCAGTTCGCCCCAGCGGCGCTGCAGCAGGTTGGTCAGCAGCACGCCGGCCAGGAACACCGCCGCGGTCTCCTTGGCGAACAGGGACAGGCCCAGCAGCAGCCAGCCGGCCGCCCGGCCGCGCCGGCTGCCGGCCCGCTCCAGCGCCAGCACACCGCCGGCCGCCAGCCCATAGGCCAGCGGTTCGGGCAGGTCCACCACCACCGCCAGCAGGAACCCTACCCACAGCCCGTACACCAGCGCATACCACGGGCTGACCCCCCAACCGGCCAGCAGGCAGCCCACCGCCCAGGCGCCGGCTGCCAGCGACAGCACGGTCACCATCACGATTGTCCAGGGCAGGCGGGCCGGGTCGCCCAACGCCAGGGCACGCGCCAGCAGCGGCAGCAGGATGCGCTGGTAGCGGTAGGCCGGCACATCCAGGTGGGCGGCGGCCCGCTCGGGATGCGGGTCAAGCGCTATGTAATAGATAAACTGGCCGTCATACCCGGCCTGCTGCGCTTCATTGAGCGCCGGGTCCCGGCTGGGCAGGCGCGCCAGCGCCAGGGGATCGCCGCCGCCCAGCAGGATCGCCGCGCCGGCGGTCAGCGCGGCGATCAGCAGCGCCACCAGCGCCGGGCCAAGCCCGGCCCGTAAAGAAGTCGATCCAGTCATGCGCGCCTCCGTGCGCTGCGCCGGGCCGCCCGCCCCCACGCCATGAAAATTAGCAGGCCCAGCAGGCTGAGCGCGCCGCCCAGGTAGAACGAGCGCGGCCGGTACGCCAGGCGCACCTGCGCCTCACCCGCCGGCAGTTGCACCGCCATGAACAGGTAATCGGCGCGCCATACCGGCGCCGGCTGCCCGTTCACCCACGCCTGCCAGCCCGGGTACCAGCTTTCGGCCACCACCAACCAGCCCGGCTGCCCGGCGCTGACCCGCAAGCGCATCTCGCCGGCATCTTCAATGCCTGTCCCCGGCAGTTCCACCGTCACCAGCGGCGGCCCGGCGTCCGGGCTGCAGGCTGCCGGGTCCGAGAGCAGCGTCTCGATCACCGGGCGGACCGGCTCCGCCGGAGAGGCAGGGAACAGCGCTGCATCCGGCTGCGCCGGCCGGGCGGGGGGCGCGGCTTCATCGAACAGCAGCCGGCGCGCCTCGTCCGGCCCGCCGGCCGGCGCCGGGCAGGCAGACCAGCGGAAGCGCCCGCCGCGCGTCAGCGGTACAGCCAGCACCCCATCCGGAGCCGGGCGGTAGCCGGTCAGCAGCAGGCCCGCATCCATGCGCTGCAGCAGGCGGCGCTGCAGCGCCGGCGGTGCGGCGTCCAGGCGGGCCAGGAAATCGGCGTAGCGCCCGGGCACCAGCGGGTCGTAATTATTGACCAGCGCCAGCTCGTCGAGCAGGTTCAGGTTGGCCAGCCCCACCCGGCGCAGCGCGCTCCAATCCTCGGCCGAGTCAAAGGTATTGAAACGCAGGAAGCGCACGTACTTCAGCCGGTCTTCCTGGGCCAGCGGCATATATATCCGCCCACCGCCGGCCTGCTGCTGCAGCTGCCCGGCAGATGGCGAGCGCCCGGCGTACAGCGCCAGGTCGATGCCGGGGGTCAACCCCCAGCCGGCTGCCAGCAGGTCCAGCGCGACCAGCGCCACCACCGCGGCCTGCCAGCGGCGCAGCGGGTACGGGCGGCGCGGCGGCTGCACGCGCTGTGCCGCCGACTGCAGGCGCTCGGCCAGCCGGCGCTCCAGCCCTTCCAGGACCTTGAAACGCAGCTTCTGCTGCGGCGGCGGCGCGCTGACCAGCTGTCCGCCGGCGGTGGTCGGCGGGGGGGCCGCCAGGCTGAGCACACCCGCGCCCACCGCCCACAGCCCCATTAAAGCCGTGGCGCGGATAAAGCTCGGGCTGACCTCGCCCAGCCAGGCCCAGGCCAGCCCGGCCCCCAGCAGGACCGCCACCGCGCCCATCGTGCCCAGGCGGGTCCAGTATAACCCCCGCCCCAGCGGGCGGCGCCAGCCATCGGCGCCCAGCCCGGCCAGCAGCGCCAGCGCGAACTCGCACCAGATCAGCCAGCGGGCCGGGGCCTGGAACATGGCAAAGGTCGGTACATGCCGGTACAGCCAGGGGAAGAGCGGGGTGTGGCTGCCCAGCGCCAGCAGCAGGCCCACCCCGCACACCCCCCACAGCCAGGCCGCCAGGCGGCGGCGGTCAAGCCCGGCGGGCAGCGCGCCCGGCTCAGCGCCGGTTTGAGCGCCATCCTGAGCGGCGGTGTTGGCCGGCGCGGCCTGCCAGGCGCCCAGCGCCAGCAGCAGCGGCAGCAGGCCCACGTACAGCGCATCCTCCCACAGGTTGCTGAAACCCCAGTAATCGCCGCTCACCGGGCTGCCAAACAGCCCGGGGGCCAGCAGGGTCAGCAAATGCCAGGGCCAGAACGAGTAATTCATCGCGTAGGTGAAATCGACCGCCGACGAACGCTGGGATTGGGCCAGGTACTCGGCGGTGGGCAGCAGCTGGGCGGCGGCGATCAGCGCCGCCAGCAGCCCGGCTCCAACCAGCCGCAGCCAGCCGTCCAGCAGCCGGCGGGCGCGACCGGGTGAACGGCTCGCCAGCGCCAGCGCCGCCGGCCACAGCCCGGCCAGCAGCAGCGTGTACCAGGTCGTTTGGGCATGCCCGGCCAGCAGCTGCAGCGCCACGCAGACCGCCAACCCCAGGTCATCCCGAGCGCGGCGCGGCGCTCCACCCGGGCGTGGCGTGAGGCACAGCAGCACCCACGGCAGCCAGGCCGCCGCGGCGTTGATGCTCAGGAAGTTGCTGCGCGCGACCAGGTAACCCGACAACCCGAAAGCCAGCCCGGCCAGCGCCTGGGCCAGTTCGCCCAGCTCCAGCCGGCGCGCCAGGCGCGCCATGCCAAGCCCCGCCCAGGCCAGGTGCAACGCCACAATCGGCGCCTGCGCCCAGGCCATCGCCGTCACGCCGCCCAGCGAATAGAACAGCAGGTACAGCCTGGTCGGTGGATAGAACAGCGCCGATTGGTAGTTGGCCAGCAGCGGTGCGCCCATGCCCAGCAGCGGGTTCCACAGCGGCAGGCGGCCGGCCAGCAGCATCTCCCAGGCGGTGCGCCACCAGGGCACAAACTGCAGCAGCGGGGTGCCCCAGAACAGCGCCCGGCCGGTCAGGTAGACCGGCGCCAGCAGCGCCAGCGGCGCCAGCCACACTGGCAGCAGCAGCGAGCGAAAAATTGACCGGATGCGTCTCATGGCTGGTCCAGCATCAGGAATACCTCGTAGCCGACGGATTGGTAGACGCGGTACAGGTAACCGGCGGTATGCGGATCCCAGCCGCCCAGGGCGCGCTCTTCCGGCCCGTAAAAAACATAGCCCACGCCGCGGCTGCGCAGGAAGTCCCGCCGCCAACCGTCCGGGCCGGCGCCATAAACGCGCTGCACCTGCGGCAGCAGTTCGGCCAGGTGGGCGCTCTCCGGCCCGTGGCCGACCAGCACACGCACCGGCGCCCAGGCCGGCAGCGCATTGGAGGTGAGATGAGCGGCCAGCACCAGCGAATCGACCGGCGCACCAGCCTGCAGGTACTCAAACGCGGCCACTTCCGCCGCCGGGCGGAACAGCGGCAGGGCCGGTCGGGCCGCCGCCCCCAGCCCGCCCAGCAGCAGCAGCAGCGTGGATGGGAACGCCAGCAGCAGCGGCGCAGCCGGCCAGTTCAGACGCGGCCGCGGCGCAGCCGCCGGCGCGATTTCAACTGCCGGCGTGTCTCCCCGCGCGGCCGGTTGCGTTCGCCGCGCCGTGGCGTGCGCCCCCGCCAGCCCGGCCAGCGCCAGCCCCACCAGCGCCGCCCACAGCCCATCGGTCATACGCCGCTGCAGGTCCAGCGGGGCATAGGCCAGGAAGGGCGCCAGCGCCAGCCAGCCGCCGGCGAGCCAGCCCACCAGCCGCCCGGGCAGCTGCGGGCCGCCGCGCCACAGCCGGCGCAGCCCCAGCGCGGCGTAGGGCAGCGCCAGCCCATAGGCGGCCAGGTAGTGCAGCGGGTGCGGCGAGCGGATCACGTTCTGGGCGTTGTACACGCGGATGTAGGGATCGATCTGCGTGATCAGGAAGCTGTAGGCCAGGTATGCGCCGGGCAGCACCCCCGCCAGGGCCACCTGCGCTGCCAACCGCGCCAGACTCGGCTGCGCCGCATGCCCCGGCTCATGCTCCGGCGCGCCGCCGGGCTCGGCCAGGCGAGGGGCTCGCCACCAGCGCCGGCCAGCCAGGTGCGCCAGCATCACCACCCCGGTGATCGCCATCGTCAGCGGCTGGCCAAATCCGACCGCCAGCCACAGCCCACCCAGGCGCAGCACAGCCCTCCAGCCGGCCTGCACCCGGCCGCCGGGCTCCACCCAGCCGCTTGCCATACGCAAATACTGCACCAGCGTCCACAACATGGCTGCCCGCGCCAGCGCCAGGTGCGGCAGCGCATACAACTGCAGAAAACCGAACGCTTCCGGCGAATAGAAGTCCAGCGGCAGCGAACCGAGCCACTGGTTGCGCCCGAGCGCCGCCAACAGCCAGCCCAACCCGCCGCCCAGCGTGACCAGCGCCAGGCCAAAGCGGCGCAGGCGCACATCCCGGACAAACCAGGCCAGGAAGTCGTAACTGGCCAGGATCGCCAGCAGCCCCCCCACTGCCCGCAGCAGCTGGTACAGCGCCACCAGCTGCTCGTGCAGACCGGGTGCCGCAGCCAGCTTGCCGGTCCACAGGTAGATCATTTGCAGCAGGATGCCGTTCTGCGCTTCCGGCGAGTAGGGCGAGCGGAAAAGCCAGCTGCCGGCGCTGCCCGCCAGCATCTTGGCGATGTAGGTGTTGCCGTCTTCCACGCCGAGGATGAACCCGGTGAAGCGGTAATCCGCCCCCTGGGCGGCGTAGCCCACCAGGTAGGGCAGCCCGCTGACCAGCAGCGCCAGCCCGGCGAACCCCAGCACCCAGCGCCGTTCCCCTGGCAGCATCTGCCCGATGGCGGGCTGGGCCGGCGCGCTTTCACCCCGCAGCGGCGCGCTCACAGCTGCGCCTCCTGCCGGGCGGCGCGCCAACCGCCCAACCGGCTGCCAATCGCCAGCCAGGCCAACCAGGCCAGGCCGGCCAGCGCCGCCGCCAACCCCAACCACAGGCTGGCCGGCGAAAAACCGAACTCCACGATGTGCTCGCCCGGTCCCAGTTGGACAGCGCGCAACAGCTCGCCTGGCGCCAGCGGCGCCTGGCGCGGCCCACCGTCCACGCGCGCCCACCAGCCCGGATAGTCCAGTTCGCTCAACACCAGCAGCCCCGGGCCGGCCGCTTTCAGGCTGATGCGGTCCGGCGACCAATCCAGGCGCTCCACCCGGCGATAGGCCGCGCCCAGCGCCGCGTCCGCCGGTTGGATCCAGGCGCGCGGCCGCGCTTCCCGGTTGCGATAGATGCGCGTCGTCCCCACCCGGTCCAGCAGTTCCAGCCCGGGGGCGTGCAGGTCGAACTCGGCCAGCACATAGGCCACGTTGAGCAAGCCCAACTGCGCTGCATCCGGGGAATAGGCGGCGTTATCGTGGCGTGGGTCGCCGCCGGCAAAGGGCGGCAGGGTCACGCTGTAGCCAACGCCCGGCACACCGCTGGCCTGGCGCATAAAGTCAACGTAGGCGCTCAGCTGCAGCGGGTCGACCCCATCGGCCAACTGCAGCGCATAGAACGCGGCGGTCTGCTGCGGCAGGCTGTAGGACGGCGAATATGTGCGGAACAGCTCGCCGGAACTACCCGCCGGTAATCTGGCGGCATCCCAGAGCAGCCGCTCGGCCGCCGCCTGCCCCTGCGCCAGTACCGCCTGCGCCGGGCGGAAGGACAGCAGCGTGCGCCCCACCCCCAGCCAATCCACCAGGCCCAGCACGAACAACCCCGCCAGCCAGGCCGCCTGCGGGATGCGCCGGCCGCCAAGGCGCAGCCCACGCAGCGCCAGCCAGCCAGCGAGAGCAGCATCAGC
>JBJSYW010000485.1:0-3284 GCA_046089985.1 Chloroflexota bacterium | reverse complement strand
GACCGCGGCGCGCTCGATCTCATCCCACTTGGGGTGCCCCACCAGCGGGTTGCCGTGGGTGAAGACCAGCCCCGGCCCGGCTACGCGCTCGGTGGGTACACGCCGCAGCAGTGGGGCCGGCGCTTGGGGGGCCGCCAGCCAGCGCAGCCGCGCCGGCAGGCGATCTTCCAGCCAGGCCAGCCCACGCTCAACGGACGGCATACGCCGGCCCCAGGCTTCCCGCCGCCGCCAGCGCAGCCAGGCGCTCCGCCGCTGCTGCACCAGCCGCCGGCGGCTCAGCCAATCCAGCGGGCTGCCCGCCGGCGGAGCGTCGTCCTCCCAGCCCATTGGAGAACCGGGGGCGGTGGTATCCTGCCGCAGCAGCCGGGCAAAGACCTGCAGCGCCAGCATGCGCGGCAGGATGCGCCGCTCCAGCACCAGGGCGCTGTTCACATCCACCAGCGCCACCCCGGGGCCATCCCAATCGCGGTCGTTGTCCGGGCGCAGCGCCTGCCCGTCGACAACGCGCAGCATCGTGCCGTGCGCCATCAGCAGGTAGGCCAGCATGCGCCCGGCCGCCTGCCAGCGCTGGCGCAGCCCCTGCACCGGAAGCGCATATTGGATGTAGAACATGCCCCAGGCCAGCAGGCCAACCAGGCCGAACAGGACGAAATCACCCCACACCACGCGTGTCCAGGTAGAGCGCGCCTTGGGCGACAGGCCGGTCTCGGGCCAGGGACCGCTGAACAACCCGGTCAGCGAGCGCACGCCTGCCTCAATCCCCTTGCGGTACTCCTCGACCCGTTTTTGCCAGCCGGTGCCGGGGAAGGCCGCCCCGGCGTTCTTCATCAGCCGGTTGCCGTCGGCAGCCAGGATATTGAACACCTCGCCAAAGGCCGCCGTGCCGGGGGTTTCATACAGGCTGAGCTGGCTGAAGGAAGACTTCTTCTCGATGCGATGGTAGCTCAGCCCGTTGGCACGGTTGGCCACCGTCAGCTGGTAGCCCCGCGGACCATCGCCGGTGCGCTCGGCAGTGATAAAAGTCACCCCGACCGGTTTGTCTTCGTTGGGGAACGGGAACCCCGCCAGGCGCTGCATGCGCTGCGGGTTGAATGCCTGCAGCACTTCCACGCCGGCTTTACCGCGCGCCAGGAACACCAGGGTGTCGCGCACTGCGACGCCGTTCACCGGCCCCGGGATGGTGATGTACTGGTTGGGGATTTTCAACTGCGTCGGGTCGGCGATGTTCAGCACCGCCAGGCCGTCATCGCCGGCTGCGCCCAGCAGGTAGGGGTCCATCAGCGCCAGGGCGGTCACGCTGCCCACGCTGTCGTTGTATCCGGCCAGGTACATGCGCCGCGGGTCGGTAATCCACACGCTAACTACCCGGCGGTCACCCGGGCAAGCCACCATCACATATTCATCCCGGTAGGGCAGTGTCCAGGCAGCCGGCCCCTGCTGGCAAGCCTGGAAAGCGCCGCTGACCAGCGGGCGGCGTGGGTCGGAAAGGTTGATCGCCAGCAGCAGGCCGTCCTTTGCGCCCAGGTAAGCGCGCTTTGGATGCAGCCGGTCGATCGAAAAATGGCGCGCGTTGACCGCCACACTGCGGTTGTCAAGCAGCTCCTGGCGCAGGGGCGGACTGACCAGCGCCGTGTCCAGCCGATCCAACGCCGGGCCGACGCGCGCCGGGCGGGCCGGCTGCGAGACGTCCACCACCCACAGCCCGCGCGAGCCGTCTGCCAGGTAGGCCAGCTTGCCGTCCGGGTGCAGTTCGACAAACAGCGCCTCACCGGGCGAGCGGAAGATACCCAGTTCGGCCGCCTGGCCGCGGCTGCCGATATCCAGGACGCGCAGGCCCAGGTCGTTCGAGGCGCGTTCGCTGTCGTCCTGCGGCGGCCCATTGACCGCGTACAGCATGCCGCCGTTGACCACAAACTGGTTAATGCGCGAGAGGAAGCTGAAGCGGCCCGGCACACCCTGCAGATTGGCCGCGCTGACCCAGCGCAGACCGTCGGCGCCGGCGGTGGCGGTCAGCAGCCGCCCATCGTACAGCACGCGCTGCAGCGGGCCGTCCAGGTTAGCGGGCGGCAGCATCTGCGGGCGGGCCGGGTCCGACAGGTCAAAGGCGCTCAGCGCCCCCTTCTGATCGACCACGTACGCCCGGCGGTTGGTCGGGTCGACGCTGACATCCCGCGCCGGGCCCACGGTAGGCGAACAGACCCACACCCCACTGCCGGAGGTATCCAGCAGGTTGACAGCGCACAGGCCGGCCTGCTCGGCCGCCACGTAGGCATACAGGCCGCCCTGCGGGCCGAAATCGCCCGCGGCAGCGCTCAACGCTTCGCCGCTGTTGGGGGGCAGCGGCAGCGTCTGGCGCAGCGATGGATAATGATCATAGCCCACCCACCACAGGTTCAACGCATTGCCGGCAGGCACCAGCAGGTACTCGCGCACATAGGCCAGCCGGTTCAGGCTGCCAGGCACTGCCACGTCAGACAGCTTGACCGGCTTCTTCGGATCGCGAATATCGACCAGCCACAGCGTGCCCGGCGAGAGCGCCAGGTAGGCCACCGGGCGAGTGGGATGCAGGCGCACATCCCGCAGCCCCAGGCTGCGCGGCGTTTCCAGGCGGCCCAAGCGCTCCAACTTGGGCGGGGTGGGGTCATCAGCCGGCCGCGGGCGGGTGAGCGCCCGGTAATCGTAAATCTGCAAGGCCCGGCCCTCGGCCACAAAGGCCAGGCGGTCTTTCTGGCGCAGCGCCACCTCCACGGTCTCGCCGGGGGTGTCAATGAAGGTCAGCTCTGCCAGGGCGTCATCCGCCTGGCGCTGCAGCACGCGCAGCCCGCGCTCGCCGCCGGCTACAAACAGGTAGGGCGGGTCGGCAGCCAGGCCCAACGCTTCGACCCCGGGCGGAGCGCCCTGGTTGTCGACGGTCATTTTGGCCAGGAAATCGATCTGGCGCAGCCCGCTGGAGCCGTCAGCCAGGAAGACCTGCTGGTTCTGCGGGTCAACCCACACCTTGCCGGTGTTGGCCCAGGTCTCGTACGCGCTCAGCTCGACCGGCTGCGCTTCCTGGGTGACATCATAGGCGCGCAGGCCACGCTTGCCGTCGCCCACCAGCAGGTATTGGTCGAAGCGGTATACCCCGCGCGCCTGCCCGGGGGTGTCGATGCGCAGCGTGGTGGAAAACTCGACCGTAGCGGTGGGGGTGAAGACCTTGCTGACCGTCAGTCCGAACACTCCGGCCCGGTCACCGGCGATATAGGCGCGCTGCTGGGTTGGCTCGTCCACCAGCTGCAGATCGT
>JBJSYW010000484.1:0-3903 GCA_046089985.1 Chloroflexota bacterium | reverse complement strand
GCAGCGGGCAGCCCGAGCAGGCCCTGCCGCCGCTGGAACAGGCGGCCGCGCTGGACGGGCAGCTGGCCCAGGCGCGCAACAACCTGGGGGCGGCGCTGATCGCCGCCGGACGGCCGCAGCCGGCGGTGGCGCACCTGCAGGCCGCCGCAGAGCTGGACCCAACCAGCCCGCAGGTGTTCATCAACCTGGCCTCCGCCTACCGCCTGACCGGCGACCTGGCGCAGGCAGCCCAGGCTTACGCGCATGCTTTTGAACTGGACCCGACCCAGCTGGAAGCCCGGGCGCGTTGGGCCGGCGTGATCGCCGCCCTGGCGGCAGTGGAAACGGACCCGGGCAAAGCGGAGACCGAACTGGCCGCCGCCCGCCAGGCCTGGGAAGAGATCGCCGCAGCGGACCACGCAGCGGCCGGCGCGCTGGCACAGCAGGGGCTGGGTATCCTGGCGGTGCGCGATGGCCTCTGGCAGACAGCCGTGGACCACCTGCAGGCGGCCCAGGCGATCCACCCCGGCGACCCGCTGACCAGTTTATACCTGGGCCTGGCCTATGAGGGCCTGGCCCAGCCCGAAGAAGCCGCCCGGCAGTACAGCCAGGCGCTGCTCCTCAGCCAGGGGAGCGCGGTATTTCCGGCCGGCCCGGCGCAGCAGGCGCAGCCTGCCGCACCGGCGATGCCGGAGGAGACCGTGTCTCGCCGGGCGCAGGAGCGGCTGCTGGCCCTGCTGCCTCTGCTGCAGTCCGGCCAAACGCCGTGAAAGGAGGTGCTGAAAATCGCCCAGGACGCCTGCTACCCTGATCCATGAGCGGCGGCGCGGGCAGCTTGCCCGGCGCAGCCGGCTCATCCAGACCCGGTTTCATTGTGACCCCGGCCGCAGGCCGGTATCCATCTCGGTTCAATCAAAAAGTGTGGAGGATGTAATGTACAAGATGCGTATTGCCCTGATTGTGGCGCTGCTGTTCGCCCTGCTGATCCCGTTCGCGGTGCAGGCGGCGGGCGTCTTCTACTGCAACAGCGGGCGCACCAGCGGTGGGAACGGCACCTACGCCGACCCGTGGGCGTGCAGCACGACTGAGCAGTTCAACTACATTGTCTACAATGTGATCTGCCCGGCCGGCGGCGGCTGGCTGTATGAGATCCTGGCCGGCGGTTACAACTACTACCGCATTGAATGGGTGAACAACCAGTGCCAGATCACCTACCGCCAGAACTACCCCGGCTACCCGCCGAACACCGGCGTTGAACTGCCGATGCCGCTGTTGGTGGGTGGTGTGGCGGCTGTGGGCGCGGTGCTGATCATCGGCGGCGTGGCCCTGCGCCGCAAGAACGCTGCGATCTGATGTTTGCCGGTGGCTTGTGCCCGGCGGGCAGGCTGCCAGCGCCTGCCGGGCGCAAGTACGCCACGTTACTTATTGAGGCTGAGAGACATGATGCGCAATCACCGCGGCTGGCGACTGGTGTTGAGTGACCTGATGGTGCTGACCGGCGTGCTGGCGCTGGCCGGGGCAGGGCTGGCCTGGGCGCAGGTGGCCCTGGCGGCGCTGCCCGGCAGCGAAGCGCGCTACCTGGTGGCGGACGTGCCGCCGGTGCTGCCGGTGGCGCAGCCGGGCGCGGTGCTGCCTGGCGCGGCCGGCGCTGTGCAAGGGCAGGCGGCCCCGGAACTGCACGCTGCTCTGGGCCGTGATGAGGCGCAGGTGGAGCAGGCCTCCGAGTTGGATGCAAGCGCCCAGGTGTGGGGCAAGCCAGACCGGCTGTTGTTTGTCCCGTTGATCCTCACTGCGCCGGAACAAGCAGACAGCCCGGCCCCCGGCGCGCCGCAAGACCCCGGTTTTGTAGCCACCTCCCGGGTGGTGCGCTTGGTCATCCCCAGCCTGAACATCGACCGGGCGGTGGCGCCGGTGCCGATGCGTAAAGACGGCCAGTGGGATACGGACCGGCTGTTCGCCACCCAGAACCGCTCTGACCTGGTGGGGCAGATGGCGATCTCGACCAACCCCGGCGACGGCGGCAACGTGATCCTGCTGGGGCACAACTATGACGAGGGGGTTTTCCAGTGGGAAGGCGTGTTCGTCGGGTTGAAGCAGATCCAGCCGGGCGCGCAGATCCAGGTCTTTACCGAAGGCGGCGGGCAGTTCGTCTACCAGGTGCAGCGGGTCAAGAAGGTGCCCTGGACCGACGGCAATGACTCGGAACTCGAGAAGCACCGCCAGTTCCTCGGCCCGGAGCCGGGCGAGCGGCTGACGCTGGTGACCTGCGGCGGGGCCAACGTGTGGCCCTGGCCGGCGCGCATCTACGTGGTGGCGCTCCCCATCCAACTTTAGACCCAATTGAAGCGCTTCGGCCGGTGATCGGTGGCCAGGGCGGCGCGCCGGGGAAAACCCCCGGGGACGCAAAAGCCGCTTTTGTGGTAGGATTCTCGATTACCTATGGACGAAAAGACGCTTGCGATCCTCGAATTCCCGAAGATCCTGGAACGGCTGGCCGGATACTGCGCCTTCTCTGCTTCACAAGAGATGGCCCTGGCCCTGCGCCCCAGCACGGATCTTTTTGAAGTACGCCGCCGCCAGCAGGTGACCAGCGAAGCCGTGCAGTTCCTGGTCACCCATTCCGATGTCAGCATTGGCGGGACGCGCGACGTGCGCCCCCAGGTGGACCTGGCTCAGCACGGCGCGGTGCTGTCTCCAACCGAACTGCTGGATATCAAGCAGACGCTGGTTTCGGCGCGCACGCTGGCGCGCACCTTTGAGCGCGCCGCCGAGCAGTACCCGGCGCTGTTTGATATCGTCGCCCAACTGGCCCCGCCGGTGGGGTTGGTGGACGCGGTCACGCGCACCATTTCGGAGCGCGGCGACGTGCTTGACTCGGCCTCCGAAAAGCTGGCGAGTGTGCGGCGCGAACTGCGCGTGGTGCACGAACGGCTGATGGCCAAGCTGCAGCGCATGGTCGGCGACCCACACAATGCGCCCTACCTGCAGGAAGCGATCATCACCCAGCGCGAGGGGCGCTACGTGATCCCGCTGCGAGCCGAGTTCAAGGGCCGCATCCGCGCCATCATCCATGACCAGTCGCAGTCGGGGGCGACGCTGTTTGTCGAGCCGCTGAACGTGGTCGAGCAGAACAACCAGTATCGCGAACTGCAGCTGGCCGAGCGCGATGAAGAGCGGCGCATCCTGACCGAGCTGTCGCGGCAGGTGGCGATCAACGGCGAGGCGATCATCCACACCGTGGATGTGATCGCCGCGCTGGACCTGGCGCTGGCCCAGGCGCGCTACGCTGAAGACCTGCTGGCGGTCGAGCCGGGGCTGGCCGAACTGCCGGAACTTGGCAAGCCGCTGCCGAAGAACGGCCACCCGGGCAGCGTGATCCGCCTGTACCAGGCGCGCCACCCGCTGCTGGACCAGGCTAAAGTGGTCTCCATTGACGTGGAGCTGGACCCCGAGACCTACGCGCTGATCATCACCGGGCCAAACACCGGCGGCAAGACCGTGGCGCTGAAGACGGTGGGGCTGCTGGCGCTGATGGCGCAGGCCGGGATGCACATCCCGGCCCATTCCGGTTCGGAGATCAGCGTATTTGAGGCGATTTACGCCGATATCGGCGATGAGCAGAGCATCGAGCAGTCGCTGTCGACTTTCTCCGGGCACATCACCAACATCATCCGCATCCTCGAGCAGGCCGACCGGCGCTCGCTGGTGATCCTGGACGAACTTGGGGCGGGTACCGACCCGCAGGAGGGCTCGGCGCTGGCGCGGGCCATCTTGAGCCACCTGCTAAAGCGCAGCATCACCACGCTGGTGACCACCCACCACCCGGAACTGAAAGCCTTTGCGCATGCCACGCCGGGGGTGGTCAACGCCAGCGTGGAGTTCGACCTGGAGACGCTGCGCCCGACCTACCGGCTGACCATCGGC
>JBJSYW010000483.1:0-4304 GCA_046089985.1 Chloroflexota bacterium | reverse complement strand
AGCGCATATAGATGCTGTCGCCCGACAGCCGCCGGTAGGCTTCCTGGAGCAGGGACGCGTCGGTCGGCAGGATTGGTCGCAGCGTCACCTGGGTGCCATCGTGCAAAACCACCTGCTCAACGTATTCGGCTGGGTATCCGGGCGGGAAGTCCATCAGCAGGATTATACCCCGGTCGGGGCGCTGCTAACAGGAAAATGCGATAGCTGCATATGGAGGCGTCCAGGCCAGTCTATAAGCCGCGTTCTGTGCCGCAGGCGAGCGCCTGCGCGGCGGTCATCTCTCTCGACCGTGCGTTACCGCACGGCTCTAGCAGCCTACCCGGGATCATGGAGCGTTGGGCGTCACAAGGACGCCGCAGCGCTCACACGGAAGACGAGCCGCCTCCCCGGTTTCCCGTTCATCCCTGCTTGGCCTTGCTCCCGGCGGGGGTTACCTGGCCGTCCCGGTTGCCCGGGACGCCGGTGGTCTCTTACACCACCTTTTCACCCTGACCGGACGCCGCAGCGCCCGGCGGTTTGTTTCTGTGGCCCGATCCGGCAGGTTGCCCCGCCCCGGGTGTTACCCGGCGCCGTGCCCTGTGGAGCGCGGACTTTCCTCCAGGCTGGGGCACGCAGCCCCGGCCCAGCGGCCGCCCGACCGGCCTGGACAATCTATGATTATAACAAGCCTGAGTGCTGCAGGCATAAAAGATCCCTATGAGTTTTGAAATTGTCAATGCTATAATCCACCTGCCGGGAGCCAACCGGGAGGAATACGATGGATTTTGACACCGAAATGTGCCTTGAAGATATGCTGGTTGCCCGCGCTGCTCATCTCAGCGAGCGCACTGCCGTGACTGCGCCTGGCCGGCCGCCGCTCAGCTATGCGGCGCTCTACGCTCAGGCGGTCGATGTGCAGCGCAGCCTGAACCGGCTGGGCGTGGGCCGGCGCGGCGGGCAGACGGATCGCGTGGCGCTGGTGCTCCCCAATGGCCCGGAGATGGCGGCGGCCTTCGTGGCGGTGGCGGCCTGCGCGGCCTGCGCCCCGCTCAACCCGTCTTATCGTGAAGTCGAGTTCGATTACTACCTGGGCGATCTGAAAGCCGCGGCGCTGATCACGCTGCAGGGCTGGCAGACCCCGGCCCGGCGGGCGGCGCAGCTGCGCGGCATCCCGTTGTTTGAACTTGCGCCTCAGCTGGGTGGGCCGGCGGGGGCTTTTACGCTGCAAGGCGCGCCGGCTGGCCGGGAATTGAGCGGCGTGGATGGCGGCGCGTCCGCGCCGGAGGAGCTGGCGCTGATCCTGCACACCTCCGGCACGACCTCCCGCCCGAAGATGGTCCCGCTGACCGGGCGCCACCTGGTCGCCTCGGCGCACCACATCCGCGCCACCCTGGCGCTGACCGAGGCGGACCGCTGCCTGAATGTGATGCCGCTGTTCCACATCCACGGGCTGATGGCGGCCCTGCTGGCTTCGCTGGCGGCCGGGGCCAGCGTGGTGTGCACTCCCGGCTTTGACGCCGGGCGCTTCTTCGGCTGGCTGGCGGATGAGCAGCCCAGCTGGTACACGGCTGTGCCCAGCATGCACCAGGCCGTGCTGGGGGCCGCCCTGCCGGGAGCCGGGCAGGCTGCCCGGCTGCGCTTTGTGCGCTCGTCGTCGGCGTCACTGCCGCCCCAGGTGATGGCCGAGTTGGAATCGCTGTTCAACGCCCCGGTGATCGAAGCCTATGGGATGACCGAGGCCGCCCACCAGATGGCCTCCAACCCGCTGCCGCCCGCGGCGCGCAAACCCGGGTCGGTGGGTCGCCCGGCCGGGCCGCAAATCGCCATTTTGGACGCGAGCGGCGCACTGCTGCCGCAAGGTGCGGCCGGCGAGATTGCGATCCGGGGCCCCAACGTCACCCCCGGCTATCTGGAGCGCCCGGAAGCCAACCGGGAAGCCTTTACCAACGGCTGGTTCCGCACCGGCGACGAAGGCTATTTCGACCCGGACGGCTACCTGTACATCACCGGGCGCTTGAAAGAGATGATCAACCGCGGCGGTGAGAAGGTCACCCCGCGCGAGGTGGACGAAGCGCTGATGGACCACCCGGCTGTGACGCAGGCTGTCACCTTTGCGGTCAAGCATCCCACGCTGGGCGAGGATGTGGCGGCGGCGGTGGTGCTGCGCCCGGGCGCACAGGCCGGCGAGCGCGAGCTGCGCCAGTTTGTGCTCACCCGGCTGACCGCCCAGAAGGCGCCGTCGCAGGTGATCTTCCTGGACAAGATCCCCAAGGGCGCCTCCGGCAAGCTGCAGCGCATCGGCCTGGGCGAGCGCCTGAAAGACCAGCTGCGCCGCGAGCGGGTGGAGCCGCGCAGCGAGGTTGAAGAACTGCTGTGCGGTCTGTGGCACACGGTGCTGCATCGTGGCGACCCGGCCCTGCCGGCCCCGGGGGTGTACGACAACTTCTTCGCCTGCGGAGGCGACTCGCTGCTGGCGATGGCGCTGATTGCCCGCATCCGCGCCGCTTTTGAGATCGACCTGCCGCTGGGCAGCATCTTCCGCGAGCCGACGGTGGCCGAGCAGGCCGTGCTGGTGGAAAACCTGCTGTTGGATCAACTGGACGAGGCGCAGGGTGAGTGAAGCCCGGCAGCGTCACTTGCAGCAGCGTTTAGAGGCGGCCCGCCGCCGGCTGGCCGGCGGCGGCCTGCCGGCCGAGATCCCGCGCCGGGAATGGCGGTCTGGCCAGCCGGCGCCGCTCTCTTTCGCCCAGGAGCGCCTGTTCTTCTTATACCGCCTGGCCCCCGATAACCCGCTGTATAACCGGCCGGTGGCGCTGCGCCTGAGCGGCGCGCTGCACCTGCCCACCCTGGAGGGCAGCCTGGCCGAACTGCTGCGCCGGCACAGCGTGCTGCGCAGCACCTTCTTAGACCGCGACGGAGCGCCGTATATTGTGCTGCAGCCGCCCGCGCCGGTGCGCCTGCCGCTGGTCGACCTGGACGGCGCCTCGCCGCAGGCGCTGGACGCGCGCCTGCGCCAGGACTCGCATGCGCCCATCGACCTGGAGCATGGCCCGCTGGCGCGCTTCACGCTCTACCGCCTGGGGCCGCAAGAGCACGTCCTGTTGGGATTGATCCATCACATCGCCTTTGACGCCTGGTCGGCCAATTGGCTGGCGGCTGAACTGGCCGGGCTGTACGCCGCGCCGGTGGTGAAGCCCGGAGAGCCGGGGACAACGCATCCCCACCTGCCCGAGCCGCCGATCCAATACGCCGATTATGCGGTCTGGCAGCGCGAGAAGCTCGACCGGGCGGCCCTGGCGCCGCTGCTGGACGATACGCTGGCGGCCCTTTCCGGCGCATCGCTGGAGTTTGACCTGCCCGCCGACCGGTCGCGCCCGCCGGTGCAGGACGAAACCGGCGAGCGCTACACCTTCTTGCTGCCGATCGACCTGGCGACCGGGCTGCGCCGCCTGGCGGTGGAGCGCAACGCCACGCTGTTTACCGTACTGCTGGCCGGTTTCGCCGCCTTGCTGTATCGCTACACTGGCGAGCACGATTTCGTGCTGGGCACCCCGGTAGCCGGGCGCACGCACCTGGAGCTGGAAAAGCTGATCGGCTTTTTCGTCAATATGGTGCCGCTGCGCTGCACGGTGGACGGCGAGCAGTCCGTCTCTGACCTGCTGGAAGGGGTGCGGGCGGTCACCCAACGAGCATTTAACCGCCAGGCGCTGCCGTTCGACCGGCTGGTCGAAGCGCTGCATTTGCAGCCGAACCTGAGCCGCCCACCGGTGTTCAGCGTGGTTTTTAACCTGAAGAACCTGCCGCCGGCCGCGGCCGGCGGCCCGCTGGCGGTGGAACTGTACGATTTCGATGACGGCATCTCGCCTTATGACCTGAGCCTGGAAGTGGCGCCGGTGCGCGGCCAGGGCGGTGAACCATGCCTGGAATGCCGGCTGGTCTACGCCACGGCGCTGTTTGACCGCTGGCGGATCGAGCAGATGGGCCGCCATTACCTGGCGATCTTGCGCGGTATGTTGAGTGAAACGGAAGCGCGTGTGGCGCGCCTGCCGATGCTGGATGAAAGCGAACTGCACCAGGTGCTGGATGTATGGGGCGCTGCGCCCCCGTCGGCCGGGGAACTGCGCCTGGCGCATGAGTGGGTCGCCGAGCAGGCCCGCCGCCGCCCAGCCGCCACCGCGCTGGTGGAAGGCGGCCGGCGTCGGCCGCGCGTGCAGGTCAGCTATGCCCAGCTGAACCGGCGCGCCAACCGGCTGGCCCATTACCTGCAATCGCTTGGCATTGGGGTCGAGTCAACTGTGGGCGTGCTGCTGCCGCGCGGGGTGGAT
>JBJSYW010000482.1:0-16908 GCA_046089985.1 Chloroflexota bacterium | reverse complement strand
CCGGCAACCAGCGCCAGGATTGGCTGAACGCGCGCTATATCCTGATGTGGGGCTGGAACCCGGCCGAGATGCGCGACGGCACCAACAGCGATTACTTTGTTAAGCTGGCCCGCCAGAACGGGGCGCGCGTGGTGTGCATTGACCCGCGCATGAGCCTGAGCGCGGTGGGCCTGGCCGATGAATGGGTGCCGATCCGCCCGGGCACCGACGCGGCCATGATGAGCGCCATGGCCTACGTGATGGTCAGCGAGGGGCTGTACGATGCAGACTTCGTGCGCAGCCACTGCCTGGGCTTTGACGCCGCCCAGATGCCGCCCGGGCTGGAAGGCGAAGAGAGCTACACCGATTACCTGTTCGGCCGGCGCGACGGTTGTCCGAAGACGCCCGATTGGGCCGAACCGATCACGCGCGTCCCGGCCGCTGTCATCGCCCGGCTGGCGCGTGAATACGCCACCCTGACCCCCGGCGTACTCTACCAGGGCTACGGCATGCAGCGCCGCGCCTACGGCGAGCAGGTGGTGCGCGCCGGCTGCGTGCTGGCGGCGCTGGCGGGCAACGTCGGCGTGCCGGGCGGGTGGGCCTCCGGGCTGGCCCTGCAGGCCCCAGACGGTGGGGCGTTGTGGAACGTCTTTCCCACGGGCGAGAACCCGGTCGGCGCCAGTATCCCGGTTTTCCTGTGGAGCGAAGCCGTGCAGCGCGGCCGGGAGATGACCCGCGCCGACGGCATCCTGGGCGCCGACCGGCTGGACAACGACATCAAGTTGATTTATGCCGTGGCCTCCAACTGCCTGGTCAACCAGCATGCCGACATCCACCGCAGCCAGGCGCTGCTGGCCGACGAGCGCAAGGTGGAGTTCCTGGTCGTCCAGGACCAGTTCCTGACCTCCACCGGCCGCTTTGCCGACCTGCTGCTGCCGGCCTGCACCCAGTTCGAGACCTGGGGGGTGGAAGACGGCTGGAAATACGGCGACGAAGTGATCCTGATGCCCAAACTGGTCGACCCGCCGGGCGAGGCGCGCAGCGATTACCGCATCTGCGCCGATCTGGCCGGGCGGTTGGGGTTTGAAGAGGCCTATACCGAAGGGCGGGACGAGCGCGCCTGGGTCGCCTGGTGCCTGGACCGCTTCCGCGAGCAGCGCTTCCCGGGGCTGCCGTCGTTGGAGCGGATGCTCGAAACCAACCAGGGGGTGTATGCCAAACCGGTCACCCAGCCGGCCGTGGCCTTTGCCGGCTTCCGCCGCGACCCGCAAGCCCACCCGTTGAACACCCCCTCCGGCAAGATCGAAATTTTCTCGACTGCCCTGTTTGAAAAAGGCCGCCCAGACGAGATCCCGCCCATCCCCAAGTACATCCCCGAGTGGGACAGCCCCTTCAGCCCTGAAGCGCAGGATTACCCGCTGCAGGCCATCGGCCATCACACGCTGGCGCGGGTCCACTCGACCCATGCCAACAACGATTGGCTGCAGGAGGCCTTCCCACAGCGTGTGTTTATCAACCCGCTGGATGCGGCGGCGCGCGGCATCCGTGACGGCGATCTGGTGCGGGTGTTCAACGCCCGCGGTGAGCTGCGCCTGCCCTGCCGGGTGACCGGGCGCATCCTGCCCGGGGTGGTCGATATCCCGCAGGGGGCCTGGTTTGAAGCCGGCCCGGGCGGGGTGGACCTGGGCGGCTCGATCAACACGCTCACCTCCGCTCGCTGGACGCCGCTGGCTTTCGGCTCGGCCCAGCACACCTGCATGGTGCAGGCAGCGCGGGCCGCCGGGCAGGAGGCAGGCGCATGACCAGCCGCCCGCCGTTCTACTTCGACGCCCGGTCCTGCTCAGGCTGCAAAGCCTGCCAGGTGGCCTGCAAGGATAAACACGCCCTGCCGCCCGGGCTGTTGTGGCGCCGGGTGTATGAGGTTCAGGCCGGGGATGGCTGGCAGGCGCAGGGCGCGGCCTGGCAGCTCAACCTGGCGGTCTATAACCTGTCGCTGTCCTGCAACCACTGCGAGGATGCGCCGTGTGTGGCAGGCTGCCCTACCCGGGCGATGCACTTCCGCTCGGATGGGATCGTGCTGGTAGACCCCGAGAAGTGCATCGGCTGCCAGTACTGCGCCTGGTTGTGCCCGTACGGCGCGCCGCAGTATGACCCGGCGGCGCACTGCATGACCAAGTGCACGCTGTGCTGCGACCAACTGGACGCCGGGCTGCCGCCGGCCTGCGTGGCGGCCTGCCCGCTGCGCAGCCTGGAGGTGGAGGCCGGCGGGCGCGCCTTCCTGCAGCGCCACCATACCCAGCAAACCCCGCCGCTGCCGCCGCCCGAGCTGGCCCGCCCGGGGCTGTGGATTGCCCCGCACCCGGCCGGCGGGCGCACCCCGGTGCAGGTGGTGAACGGTGAGGAGACCGGGCAGCCGCCCGGCAGCGAAGCGCCGCTGGCCGCGTTCACCGTGCTGGCTCCGCTGGCGGTGGGCGTGTTCATCGGATTGGGCTGGCGCTGGTTCTGGGCGCTGCCCACTGCCGCCGGGGCTGCTCGCCCTGTCGGGCCGGGGCCGGCGGCCTTCCTGGGGCCGCTGCTGGCGATGGCGGTCGCACTCGGCCTGTCGCTGGCGCACCTGGGCCGCCCCGCTCAGGCTTACCGGGCGATCGCCAACCTGCAAACCTCCTGGCTGAGCCGTGAGGTGTACTTCGCCAGCCTTTTCGCCGCCGGGTTGGCGCTGTGGCTGCCGGCGGCTGCCGGCAGCCTGGGTTTGGCCGAAGTGGTCTTTGTGCTGACCAGCGCCAGTGGGCTGGGGTTGGTGTATGCCATTGGCCGGGTGTACCGGCAGCGCTGCATCGCTGCCTGGGATACCCAGGCGGTGCAGTGGACCTTTGTATTGAGCATGCTGGGCCTGGGGGCGCTGGCCTGCCGGGCGCTGCTGCCGGGGTTGGGGGCAGCCGCCCAGGCCGGGCTGGGCCTGGTGGGTTGGCTGGCGCTGGTGCTGCAGCTCGGGTTGGTGAGCCGGCTTTCCCGGCGGGCAGAGCGCCTGGCGGGGCTGAAACAGCCCCAACCGGGCTGGACCGCCGGGTGGTATCTGCAGTGCGGGCTGCTGCTGGCTGTGCCGGCGCTGCTGTGGGCCGGCCCGTCCGGCGCATTCGCCGCCGCCGCGGCGGGGCTGGCGGCTGAGTTCATCGGGCGGCTGCGCTTTTACCGCTCCCGACCGGCGTAGCGGCCCCGGGTAAAAAAAGAAAGCGCTCCCGGGGCTACCCTGGGAGCGCTCGCCTATTCAATTTTCTGATCCTCAGGCCACCGGCTCGGGCATGCCGCTCAGCCCTTCCAGGATGCGCTCAAGCGCCATGGTGTGGCTGCAGCGCCCGCGGCCCTTGAAGAAGTCGCAGTCGCAGTGCCATGCGCCATCTTGAATCGTAATCGTGTGCGGGTTATTGTCTCCGTTAAAGGTCACGGTAAGAGCGTCGATGTGGAAGCGGTCGCGCTGCTCCGCGTACTTCTTAGCTTTTTCAATCTTGCCGATCATGCCGTAATCCATGGAAATCGGTCTCCTTTCGTTTGCGACTGATAGTTAGCAAAAAGGCACGCGAAAAATGCGTGCCTTTACCGTTGACTGCTCGTTTCTATGGAAGTATACGCTTGCAATTCGGTTCACTCCATCCGTAACGTACTGCAAGTATAAGCCGAGTCGGGGAGAAAGTCAACAACCGGTTTCGCCGCTTACGCTGCGCCGGGCGCGTCTTGCGTCAGCGCGGGCAGCAGGATGTGGAAGCTGCTGCCGGGCAGGCTGTGCTCGTCATGACCGGAGCTTTCGACCCACAGCCGCCCGCCATGGGCCTGGACAATGCCGCGAGCGATCGGCAGCCCCAGCCCCGGCCCGCCGCCCTTGAACTGCGTGCGGCTGGACGAGTGCAGCTGCACCTCGCCGGTCTGGTAGAACTTGGTGAAGATCAACTCTTGCTGGGCCGGGTCGATGCCGATGCCGCTGTCGCTGACGGTCACTTCCACGAAGGTCTGATCCACCCGCTCGCCGCCCGGCAGGCTGCGCCCGTCGATGCGGATCGAGCCACCGTTGGGGGTGTACTTGATCGCGTTGCTGAGCAGCTGGTAGAAAACCTTTTGCAGCGCTGCCCCGTCGGCGATCACCCGCGGCAGGTCGTTCAGGTTGTCGATCTGCAGATTGATCTCGCGGTGGCGCAGGGCGTTCTTGAAATTGCCCGCCACGTTGCGCAGCACCAGGTCCAGCGAGACCGGCTCCGGGCTGAGTTCCAGCGCGGCGCTGTCGATCTTGACGATGTCCAGCATGCTGTTGACGATATCATGCAGCCGGTCGGCGCCCGAGTAGATGCCGTCCGCCAGTTGGCTGAGCATGGCATCCTGCGCCACCCGCGGGTTCTGGATCATCATCTGGCTGTAACCCAACAGCACAGTCAGCGGGGTGCGCAGTTCGTGCGAGGTGACGCGGATGAAGTTAGTCTTGGTCTGGTCCAGCCGCTCCAGCTTATCGTAGGCGCTGCGCAGCTGCTCAGTGCGCTCCTGCACGCGCTCCTCCAACTGCTGGTTGAAGCGCGCCAGGCGGTCATACAGGCGGGCGTTCTCCAGCGCCAGGGCGGCCTGCCCGGCGAAGGTCATCGTCAGGGTCACCTCGGCGTAGGTGTAGGGCAGCAGGTGCTCGCGGGCCAGTGACAGCATCCCGATCACCTGGTTGTTGGTGATCAACGGCACGCCCAGCCAGGAGCGCGCCGCCGGCAGCCCTTCCATCTGCTGCCAGTCGGGGTGCAGCTGGGCGTCGGCGATCACCAGCGGGGCCCGCGTGGTGAAGATCTGGCTGTAGATGCCATCCTGCTGCAGGTGCACGCGTATCCCGGCTGCATCCAGCCCGGCGGGAAACCCACGCCGGGCGACGAACTCCAACTCGTCGCCTTCGCGCAGCATCACGCTCAGCCGGTCGGCCGGCACGATCTCGTCCAGCAGCTTCAGGATCAACTCCAGCACCTCGTCCAGGCGAATCGTGCTGGAGAGCGCCTGGCTGATCTGGTACGACGTTTCGGCCAGGCGGCGGCGCGACTGCTCCACCCCGTACAGGGTGGCGTTACGGATGGCAATGGTGGCCTGGTCGGCCAGCGAACGCAGCAGCACGATATCGTCCTGGCTGAAGGCGCCCGGGCGGCGGCTGATGATCTCCAGCGCGCCGATGCGCTTTGGCCCCACCTTGAGCGGCAGCACCAGCTGGGCGCGCGCTTGCGGGAAGTACTGCCCCAGCGCCAGGCTTTCCGGGCGATGAAGGTCCTCCACCAGGTAATGCGCCCCGCTCTGGCACACCCACAGGATTCCATTGCCGGCGCCGGTGCTTGCGCCGGGATGATCCTGCGCCGGCGCGTCCGCGCGCACCGGCAGCTGCAGCTCCAGCAGGCTCAGGTCCTGACCATCTGGGGCCAGCCCGCCTTTGAGCTGCACCGCTTCGGCCGGTTCGGTCAGGATCCACACGTTAGCGCCGTAATATCCCAGCCCCTGCTGCAGCCCATCCACCAGGGCGCGCAGCTGCGCCGGCAGGTCCAGGATGGACGTGACGGCGCGCCCGATCTCCGCGATCGCCGCCATGCGGTGTGCGTACGGGTGTTCAGGCTCTGGGGTGGGGTGAGGCGGTTTTCCCGGGTGTTCCATCGATCGATCGTATGGTGGGGAGATGTAGAGCATTATACCGCAGCATCCGGCATGCGCACCCCCGGGTGAGCAAGACCGCTATTTGTGTTACAATCGAATTCAAACCCACCATTAAAGCTGCACCGGGCCTGCGCGGCGCTGCCGAGCAGCTGGGCGGCTGCGGGAGAAACTTCATGAAACGACTGACCTGTCTCGTCGTTCTGCTGCTGCTGCTGGCAGCCTGTGCTTCCCCAGCGGCGGAGATCGTCCCTGCCGGCACGCTGGCGGCGCAAACCCTGGCAGCGCGCCCGGTGACGAACACTCCGATACCGCCCAGCGCGGTTCCGCCCACCGCCACCATCCCCAGCGGGCCGCCCACCCCGGTGCTTGACCTGAACCTGCCCGGCGCTTACTGCCTGCCGCAGGACAGCCCGCGCTCCCAGGGCCTGGTGACCAAGATCGTGGATGGCGAGACGCTCGAAATCGCCTACGGACAGTCGGTGGTTACGGTTAAGCTGATCGGCGTGGATGCCCCGTCGATCGGCAATCCGCCCGAATGGCAGGCAGCCCAGGCGTACGGCTTTGCAGTCTCGCTGGTGAACGGCAAGACGGTCACCCTGGTGCAGGATGCGCAGAACTTTGACCCGCAAACCGGGCAGTTCTCTTTCTACGTGCTCTCCGGCAATACCTTTGTCAACTACGAAATGATCCGCCAGGGTTTCGGGCGGGCGGTCAGCCAGCCGCCCAACGTCTCGTGCGATAACGCCTTTATCGCCGCCCAGGTGGAAGCGCAAGGCAGTGTGCGCGGCGTGTGGCAGGCCACCCCCGCGCCCACCTGGACCATCTCGCCCACCCCCACCATCACCTTCACTCCGGCCCCGGCGACCCCCACTACCACGCCGCCCTGCGCCTGCAAGGCCAATAAGTCCTGCTCGCAGTTCACCTCCCAGGCGGCTGCCCAGCAGTGCTACAACTACTGCCGCCGGAATTTCAATATCTTTGTCTTGCCAGATAACAACAACAACGGCAAGGTGTGTGAAGGGCTGCCCTGATCGACAGCGGGCTGCTGCAGCGGATTGCTTGAACCGGGCAGAAAGGAACGGACGGATGAAAGCCATCGTGCTGATCAAGGTGCAGACCGGGGAAGTGGCCCCGGTGGTCAAGGATATCCGCCGGCTGCGCAGCGTGTCCGAGGCCTACCCGGCCTTTGGCCCGTATGACGTCATTGCGGTGGTGCAGGTTGAAAATTTGAACCGCCTGGGGGGGATCGTGGCGGGTGAGATCCAGCCCATTCCGGGGGTGCTGCAGACGGTCACCTGCCTGGAAGTGGACCCGGAACTGCCGCAGGGCCAGGGCTGAGACGCAGCACAGCGGGAGGCCTGGGAGATCTCCCGGGCCGCCCGCTGCGTTCTGGGCCACCGGCTTACGCCTGGTAGGGCGCGTCAGCCGTCTGTTGGGCGCGGTTGAGTTCGTCCAGCAGGTCGCCCGCCGCCGGGTGGTCGTCAAAGCGGTTGTTCAGTTCCTGCGGGTCTTCCGATAGGTCATACAGTTCATACTCGTCCCGGTAATAGCGATAGCCCTGGTAGTGCACCAGCTTCAGCGGGCCTTTAAGCAGCGCGGTGGAAGCCTTGCGCAGCCGGCCGTATGCGGCGTTGGCCTTGGCTTCGATCACGAAGGCGCTGCGCTGCGGGTCTTCCTCGCCCCCCAGCCCGGGCAGCAGGCGCCCTTCGCACCACTCGGGGGTCGGCCGACCGGCCAGCTGCGCCAGGGTGGGCAGCAGGTCCACGTTGCTGGTCAGGGCGTGCACGTCGCGGCGTTCGGCCTGCCCGGGGGCAGCGATGATCAGCGGGATGCGCAGCACCGGCTCGAACAGCAGCGGGGTGGAATGACCGGTCACGCCGCGCTCGAACAGCTCGCCGTGGTCGGAGGTGAAGATCACGTAGCTGTTGTCGAGCAGGCCGCTGCGCTGCAGGTGATCCAGCAGGCGGCCGAATTCGTCATCCAGGTTGGCGATAAACTCGTCATAGGTCTGGCGTTGGCCGTTGAGCTTTTCCTGGGTCAGCCCGGCTGCCAGGCGGTGCTTCTTGATCTCGGGCGGCGCCCAGCCATCGGCGAAAGCGCCCAGGAAGCGCCGGGCGGGCAGGTAGGGGGCGTGCGGCGGCATCAGGTGCAGGTAGGCGAAGGACGGGCCGGGCAGCCCGCTGACTAACTGCATCAGTCCGTCGGTCAGCTGCTCGAAGGCGAAGTAGATATCGGTGTTGGCCAGCCGCGGCAGCCCGCCCGGGTAAGTCTTGGCCCAGGCGGCCGACTGCAGCCGGTCGCGCACCTGCAGCGACAGGTCGTTGAAGATCGATAGGAACAGCGAGGCGTGGGCCTCCTCGCGCTTGAACAGGAATTGGTCCAGGCTCTTCATCCCGTAGATGGCGTCGTTGGGGGTCAGCCGGCTGTATATGGAGCTGCTGACCAGCGAGAAGCGGTCCAGTGGGTCGTGCTGCTCGATCTGGTCGTTGAACTGGTGCAGCAGCATGTCGGCGTACACGTTCTGGGTGAAGACGTGGCGGTGATAGCCGTCGCCGATGGCGGCGAACAGGTTGTTGGGCCGCAGGGCGGGGCGCACCAGCCCGCTCAGGTTGAAGGCGCGGTGGTTCCAGGGATAGACGCCGGTCAGCAGGGAGGCGGTGCTGGGGGTGGTGAAGTTGCCCGCCGAGTGGTGGTTGTGGTAAACCGTGGCCCGCGCCGCAAAACGTTCCAGGTTGGGGGTGGTGCGCCGGGGATAGCCGTACAGCGACAGGTTGGCAGCCGACAGGGCGTCGAACAGGATGATGATAATGTTGGGTTTCGCCCCGGTCTGCAAGCCGTAAGCGGCCTGGGCCGGCAGGCTGTGCGCCATACGCTCGACCGCCGGCAGGCTGCCTGCCGCCAGGGCTAATTTCAGGAAATCACGCCGGTTTAATGAGCTCATAGGTTCATTCAAACAGGTTGCGGAACAGCACCACCGCCAGGCTCAGCAGGCTGAGCGGCAGGTAGAGCAGCGGAAAGATGGTCATCCGTTCAGCCACCGCCGTGGCCAGGCGCTGCAGGCGCTCAAACCGCTGCAGCAGCCAGGCGCCTGCCAGCGCTGCCAGCGCCAGCCCTACCAGGGCCGCCGCCGAGTAGGCGAACACCTGCCAGATCTCCCAGCGGTAGATCATACTCACCTGGCGCTGCAGCAGGAAGGCCCCGCCGCCGGCAGCCAGCGCCAGCAGGCTGCCCAGCGTGGCGAAGCGCCCGGCGAACACCCCGCGCGGGAACAGCAGGCTGAACAGCACCAGCAGCCCGGTCATGACCAGGCTTTCGAACATCGCAAAACTGAGCGTGTAGGCGGTGATGATCAGCAGGCTGGGGATGCTCAGGTATTCCATCCAGCTGGGCAGGTACCAGGCCAGCCGGTACAAGGCCCAACTGTAGACCAGGAAAACCAGGGTCGAAAAGACAGGGTAAACCTCGCCGCGGGTGGGTAGGCGTGAGAGCAGACGGTTCTTCAACGGGTTGCCTTTCCTGCAAAATGGCCGGACAGGCAGGAATTGTACCACGCTCGCGGCGGGGCGCTTCTTAACGCAGGGTGAAGTAAAAGCAGGCGCCCTGGCCCAGCCCGCCCTCTGCCCACACCCGCCCGCCGTGGCGCTCGATGATGCGCTTGACCGTCGCCAGGCCGATTCCGTTGCCTTCGAACTCGTCCTGGTGGTGCAGGCGCTGGAAGGGTTGGAAGAGCTTATCCTTGTACTTCATATCGAAGCCGGCGCCGTTATCGCGCACGTAAAAGGTCGGCACCCCGCCCACCAGGCTGCCGCCAAACTCGATGCGCGGCTGGCGCGCCTGGCGGGTGAACTTCCAGGCGTTGTTGAGCAGGTTTTCCAGCGCCACGTGCAGCAGCGAGGTGTCGGCCTGCTCTCGCAGGTCGCCGGCGACCTGCACCTGGCCGCGCCGCTCCGGCTGGTCGCGCTCCAGCTGGTCGACGATCTCGCGCGCCATTTTGCTCAGGTTTACCGGCTGGCGCACGATCTCCTGGCGGGTCAGCCGCGAGAGCTGCAGCAGGTCGTCGATCAACTGCCCCATGCGCTGGCTGGCCTGGCACACCCGGCGAAGAAACTCCTTGCCTTCATCGTTCAGCTGCCCGGTGTGGTCCAGCAGCAGCAGGCGCGCATAGCCGTCGATCGCGCGCAGCGGGCCGCGCAGGTCGTGCGAAACGGAGTATGAAAATCCCTCCAGCTCTTTCAGGGCGGTTTCCAACTCAGCGGTGCGCTCTTCCACCCGGCGCTCCAGTTCCAGGGCGTAGTGCTGGATGGCGCGCTCGGCCTGCTTGCGTTCGATCGCCATCGCCACCTGGGTGGAGACGAACACCAGCACATCCAGGTCGTCGTCGGTCAGGCGCTCGGCCTCGGTATAGGTTTGCACCGCCATCACGCCGATGATGCCCTGCTGGGTGCGCAGCGGCACACCCATCCAGTCGATCATGCGGTGGGCCAGGATCTCGGCTTCGCCGGCCTGTTCCAACTGCTTAAAGACCTCCGGGGTAGCCAGCAGCGGCTGCCCGGTGCGCAGCACGTATGCGCCCAGGCCTTTGCCCGGGGCATAGGGCACCCATTCGTGCTCCAACTCGTCGACGGCATAGGGCACGTAGAACAGGTCGGTGGCGGGGTCATACAGGGTGATGTAGAAATTGCGCGCCGGCATCAGCTCGGCGATGATGTGATGGATCGCCTCGTACAGGTCTTCCAACTCAGGGGCCACCAGGGTGGCTTGCGAGATGCGGTAGATGGCCTGCTGCACCTGCTGGGCATGGGTGCGCTGCACGGCGGCGGCTTCCAGTTCGGCGATGCGGGCGCGCAGGCGGGCCAGTTCGTCGGCCGGGTTTGTGTGGATGGGGGACACATCGTTCATTGCGGGTATACCGTCCGGGCCGGATCGCTGCAGTGCCGCCGCTGCGCCCCCGCGCGGTGCGGCAGGGTTGGTGGTTACTGGAAGGGCAGTTCCATCCAGATCAGGGTCTGCTGAGGGGTAAACCCGCCGCGGCGGATGGCGTCATCCAGTTGGTGGGCGGGGTAATCGAGCAGCAGCGGGCGCAGGCTGCCGACCTGGCGGCGGACGTGCTGCAGCAGGGCGGCGATCAGGTCGGGGTCGGCATTCAGCGGGGCAGCCAGCCAGATGGGGTTCGCATAGGCGGTCATTGCCGGCTGCCAGGCTGCCACCCCGCCCAGGCGCGGTGGAGCGCCCGGGCCATCGCTCGGGCCGCTGCAGGTGACCGCCCATTGGCGGACCGTAGCCGCGTACAGGAAGCGCTGCAGCGCACCCCACAGCCCGGGCTGCAGCGCCGGGATGCGCAGCGACAGGTGCCAGGCGAACTGGCTGGGGTAGCTGCGCTCCAGCCAGGCGCGCTGCTGGCTCCAACTGCGCGCCGCCGGGCGGGTGAACCTGCAGCCGTTGGGCAGGCCCAACGGGCCGCCGGGCAAGCCCTGCGCGTCATCGAGCAAGCTGAACGCTTCGCCGGGGACCGCCGCGGGAAGCCCGGGCAGCGCTGTTAGGCGGCCGCGCCGGTCCGGCGGGTCAATCGCCGGGTCGGGGAAGCTGTACCACGAGGTGCGCCGGGTGCGCTCAAGAAACCCCAACCCCGTATACAGCTGGATGGCAGGCGGGTTGTCGTCGCGCACGTGCAGCCAGGTTGATAGGCTGCCGTGCTGCCGGGCGTATTCGACCGCCTGGCTGGTCAGCTTGCGCCCGATGCCGCGCCGGCGCTGGTCCGGCTGCACCGCCACATTGGCGATCAAAAAGAAGCGCCGCCCTTTCTGGTAGTAGGGGATCAGGCTGACGTTGCCGATGATGCGCTCGTCTTCGACCCACACAAAGCCATACATCGCCGGATGGGCCCACTCCACCGTGGCGAACCAACTGCTCCAGGCCTGGCTGTCGGCTGCCGAGCGCATCCGCAGCAGGTAGTCTCGCCCGTCGGGTTCCAGCGTGTCGGAAAAGCTTGCTTCGATCACGTCGGCTACGCCGGCCAGGTCGCGGCGCGGATCAAACGGCCGGATGTGCGGGTCGCTGGTTGGGGAGGTAAAGGCTTCGGATATCGCCGTCATGCACAGGTCCTGGTCGACTTCTTAATCCATTTTACCGCGAAATCACCCGCCGCTCGGCCGGCCTGCAGCGCCGCCCGGTGTTATAATCCAAACAATTGTTCTGACAAAATCTTGATTTTAGCAATATTCTGTGTATGGCTGCACGCCGGGTGGTGGAGGCGGTATGTCGCTCGATTTCCAACAGGTTCGAGATGATATTAAGAAGCTGGGCCAGGGGGCGAAGCTGCGCGCTGAAACCCTGGCAAAACTGCAAGAGACTGCCCGGCAGCTGCTGGGCAAACATGCCAAGGATATGCAGTTCCTTTCCGGGCGGGTGCAGAAGGTGGCGCGCATGTACGACCCCAACCTGCGCTGCGCCATGCCGGCGCTGCACAACCCCGAACCGCTGGACAGCCGGCATAGCCTGCCGGAGTTGCCCGCCCAGGCCACGCTGATTGCCGCCGACGGCTCGCAGATCCTGCCCGACCGGCACGCCCAGGTGCAGTATGCGCTGATCAACATCGGCGCGATTCAGATGGAGCTGAAACCCGCCGCCGCCCCGCAGGTCACGATCCAGAGCCGGCTGCTGTATGACGAAGCGCTGCATCCCGGCGGCGGAACGCTGAGCGAGGATCGCCTGGCATTGGAGCGCGACCTACGCGAGCGCCAGCGGCTGGTGGAGCTGGCCGAAACCGCCCCCGCGCCGGTCATCTCGCTCACCGACGGCCCGCTGGAGCTTTGGGGCGCGAAAGACACCCTGGATGGCGGCGAATTCGAAAAGAGCCTGCAGCAGTACCAGGCGGTGCTGCTGCGCCTGCGCGACCTGCAGGTGTGTCACGCCGGCTACGTGGACAAGCCGGCGGCTAACCTGGTGACGCGCCTGCTCGAAGTGGCCTCGCTGCAAGAGCGTGAGCTGGAAGACGTGCGCCGCTGCTACCCGCTGCAGGGCATCAGCGACCGCTTCCTGTTCAACTTCCTGGAGCCGGGCGAGCGGTCGGCTGTGTTTGCGATGCAGTCGCGCTCGGCGGTGCGCTACCAGGATGACCTGGCGCTGCACTTCTTCTACCTCAACGTCGGTCACTCGCAGCAGGCCCACCTGGCCCGCGTAGAAGCGCCGGCCTGGGTGGTCCAGCGCCCACAGATGCTGGACGCGCTGCAGGCTGCCCTGGTCTACCAGTGCCGCGCCCTGGGCACCGCCCCCTACCCGTATATCTTGCACCGCTCGCACGAGGCTGCCGTGGTGACCTACCAGGACGCCGACCAGGTGACCCAGATGCTCGTCTGGGAGCTGCGCCGCAGTGGGGTGGCAGTGGATGAGTTCTCCTATAAACAGTTGTTGAAGGGCGGGGCCAGACGCACCCGCATGAGCTAACGGAGGAGCAGGATGAGCCAGGCAATCCAGATTGGACGCTTATTGCGCGCCGGGGCAGCCGGTTTCGTGGTCGGCTGCCGGGTGGCGCAGCTGGACGATCCGTGTATCGGTGCGCTGGTGCTGGTGCCGGTCAGCGCCAGGTACCAGATTTACGGGTTGATCTACGACATCCATATCGACGATGACGGGCTAGTGCGCCAGCTGGTCACCGCCGAGGGGGTGGACGAGGGTATCATCCAGGACAACCGCCTGAACCGCAACGTGCCGCTGGAGATCAGCGTGCTGGCGGTGGGCTACCAGCAGGATGGGCGCCTGTCGCACCTGCTGCCGCCCCGCCCGCCGCTCAGCCTGGACATGATCCAGCTGTGCACGCCGCAAGAGATCTGCCGTTTCACCGCCGCCGGGCGCTTTGGCTATTTCCGCCACCTGCTGCGCGCTGCCGACCTGCCGCTGGGTGAAGTGCTGGCGGCGCACATCCACCAGGCCCAGCAGTGCCACCAGCAGGCCGGGCGCGAAGATTGGGCCGAAGCAGCCACCCAGGAGCTGATCACGCTGCTGCGTGACGATTACCCCCGCCTGATGGAAGTATTGGGTGGGCTGAGCGAGGTGTTCTGATGGAGCGCACGATCGATGCAATCGGTTACGTGGTGGGCGGCGGCCTGAAGGAGAACCTGAAGGTGCGCCTGACGGTTCCCTCCCAGGATGTGCAGGAGGGCGGCTTTGTGGTGATCGAGAGCGGCGACTGGCAGTTCTATGGCCTGATTACCGATATCCAGCTCGGCGCGACCGACCCGCGCTTCGCCGACGAGCAGAGCGAGCTGCGCTTGCCGCCCAACCTGGCGCGCCTGCTGCACGGGCAAACCCTGTTCACCAACCTGGAAGTGCTGCCGGCGCTGATGCTGGAGCGCGGCCCCGACCCGCTCTCGCCGGCCTATGCGCGCTGGTTCGAGCAGCGCAGTCAGAGCGGCCAGGCAGAAGTCCGCCCGATCCCGATCAAGACCATCCCGCCGCACCATTCCCCGGTGCGCCTGGCCGGCCCGGGTGATATCGGCGAGATCTTTGGCGACAGCCAGAAGAAGGGCAACTTCGTCATCGGCTATACCCGTGAGCAGGGCCACCCGGTCTGCCTGAACCTGGAGAAGTTTGTCCAGCGTTCGTCGGGCATATTCGGCGCCACCGGCACCGGCAAATCCTTCCTGACGCGCATCATTCTGGCCGGCCTGATCCACTATGACCAGGCCTCGGTGCTGATCTTCGATATGCACAACGAGTACGGCCTGGATGATACCGCCTCCGATACTGGCAGGCGCGTGATCGGCCTGCGCAGCAAGTTTGGCGGCAAGGTGCAGGTGGTGGGCCTGGGGGCCGGGGCGCGCATCCGCAGCCAGGCCCCGGATTTCAACCTGGAGATCGCCCGCCGCGACATCCTGCCCGGCGACATCGAGATGCTCAGCCGTGAGCTGAACCTGAAAGAGACCACGCCCACCACGCTGGACGCCCTGTGGCACGAGTTCGGCCCGAACTGGTTCCACGAATTCCTACAGATGGAGGTGGGCACGCTGGTGGAGGACGACAGCGGCAAGAAGAGCCCCGCCCCGGGCAGCGTGGCATTCTGGGCCAACCGGGCCGGGGTCAACCAGATGGCCGCCGAAGGGCTGCACTCGAAACTGGGGCGGGTGTTCAACCTGCCGTACATCGTTGATCGCCCGGCGGTCGACAGCGTTGGCCAGGTGATCCAGGCGCTGGAGAGCGGCCGTCACGTGGTGCTGTCGTTTGGCGAGCACGAAAGCGACCTGGACTATCTGCTGGTCAGCAACCTGCTCACCCGGCGCATCCGCCAGGCGTGGGAGAAGCGCACCAACGATTTCCGCAGTACGGGTAAGAACGAGCCGCGCCCGCTGGTGATCGCCATCGAAGAAGCCCACAAACTGCTGAACGGGGAGATCGCCGCCCAAACCAGCTTCAGCACCATCGCCCGCGAGCTGCGCAAGTACTATGTCACCCTGCTGGTGGTGGACCAGCGCCCCTCGCAGATTTACGACGAGGTCATGTCGCAGCTGGGCACGCGCGTCTCCGGCTGGCTGGGCGACGAGGACGATATCCGGGCGGTGCTCTCTGGGCTGGCGGGGCGCGACTCGCTGCGCGGCATGCTGGCCCGCCTGCAGCCCAAAGAAGAAGTTATGCTGATGGGTTGGGGCGTGCCAATGCCGCTGCCGGTGCGCTCGCGCCGCTATGATGACCGGTTCTGGACCGAACTGCTCGGCCGCCCAAGCGGCGAGCCGCGCAGTGAGATGGATATCCTCAAAGACTTGGGCGTCTGACCGGCGCTGCCGGCATGCACTGCCCGCCTGCGAGAATGTTAAACTTTCGTCAGAACCGGGCGGCCGCGCCAACCGGATGCGGGTAAGGCTGGTACAATTAGTCTGCGATTTGTTCTATTCAATTGAATTTGGGGAAAATCCCAAGGAGAGCCCATGAATATCAGTGAAACACTTCAGAATGCAATCAATGCCCAGATCAACGCCGAGCTGTATTCGGCCTACCTGTACCTGGCGATGTCGGCCCACTTCGAAACCCAGGCGCTGCCCGGTTTCGCCAAGTGGACCCGCATGCAGGCCCAGGAAGAGACCGAGCATGCCATGAAGTTCTTTGACTTCGTCAACGACCGCGGCGGCAAGGTAGCCCTCAAGACCATCGAAGGGCCGAAGACCGAGTTCGGTTCTGCACTGGAGATCTTTGAAGAGATCCTGGCGCATGAGAACAAGGTCACCAGCCTGATCTACGGCGTGTACGAAGTCGCCGTGGCCGAGAAGGACTACGCCGCCCAGGTGATGCTGCACTGGTTCATCGACGAGCAGGTCGAGGAAGAGAAGAACGCCGGCCTGATCGTGGACCAGCTGCGCCTGGTGGGCGACCGCCCTGGCAACCTGCTGCACATGGACCGCCACATCGGCAAGCGCGAAGACTAATCCCTTTTCATTGTGACCCATGCAAAACGGGCCCCGGACTGCCGGGGTCCGTTTTGGTTAAAGTGTTTATAATCGGGGTAGTCTGCGACTGGCCCACCCGGGCTGGCGCACCGCACTCTAGACCTGGAGGAAGCTCAATGGATCTGCCCGCCACTCCCACCGCCTACTGCTCGGATCTTTCGGCCGGCCTGGGCGAGCCGCTGGCTGGGACGGCTTCGCAAACTGAAGCCTACCTGCTGTTGGAATACCCCGGGACGTGGGGTGAGAAGGCGCTGGAAGAGAGCACGGTGCCTGAGCCGGTCAAACAGCACTTGAAGCGCCTGGGCAAACAGATGCCCACCCTGAAGACGCTGCTGGTGCGCTCTGGGCTGCCGCAGCGCCAGCCGGGGGTGCGTTTCTTTATCGCTTCCACCCGGGCCGGTGAAGCGCAGATCTATGCCTTCCACCTGTCTGCCTACGAGGGTTCGCTGGAGATCGATATCCCGGCTGTGCTGAGCGGTGGAGCAGGCTATGCTGCTTACCGGCGGCGCGACCCGCTGGCGTTGGTGTGCACCAACGGGCGGCGAGACGTGTGCTGCGCCCGTAAAGGCGCGGCTGCTTTTTCGACCCTGCTGGCTGCCGCCCACGACAGCCCCGACCCGCTGGTGTGGCACTGCTCGCACATCGGCGGGCACCGCTTCGCCGCCAATGTGCTGCTGCTGCCGCACGGTCTGCTGTATGGCCGGGTGGGCGTTGCGGAGGCGGGCGAGATCTGGCGCGCCTACCAGCGCGGCGAAATCGTGCTGGACAACCTGCGCGGCCGCACCGCCTATCCGCCGGCGCTGCAGGCGGCCGAACACGCTATCCGCTCGCAGACCGGCCGCAC
>JBJSYW010000481.1:0-3994 GCA_046089985.1 Chloroflexota bacterium | reverse complement strand
GCCCCAGCTCAACTGGCGCAGCGCGAAGCCCTGCGGGGCCAGCGCAAACGCCCCTAGCGACAGCAGCCCGGAGGCCAGGCAGAACCCACCCACCGCATGGGTGGAGAAGGGCGGCAGCCGCTTGGTCAGCAGCGAGTACAGCGCCCAGATCAGCGCCGCCCCGGCTGCCATCAGGTAGCCGGGCAGGTAGGCCAGGTCCAGCTGCAGCCGCCCGCCGCTGACAATCAGCGCCGCACCGGCCAGCCCGCTCAGCGCGCCCAGCACGTGGTGGGCGCGCAGGCGGTAGCCGGGCAGCAGCAGCGGCGAAAGCAGCACGATCAGCAGCGGCCACAGGTAGTTCATCAGGTTGGCCTCCACCGCCGGGGCGATGCGGAAGGCCGAAAAGTACAGGAAGTGATAGCCGAAGATGCCGCCCACCCCCACCAGGAAGGTCTTCCACGGCACGCGCCACTCGCGCCAGCCGGGCAGACCGGCCAGCCCGCCGACCACCAGCGCCACGCCCACCACCAGGAACGACGGCAGGCGGTCGAACGTGGCGCCGAAATAGGCCAGGAAGCTCCACAGCAGGATGGCCAGCAGGGCCAGCGCCATGCTATTCACGAGCGGCGTCGGCGAACAGGCGTATAGCCGCGAAGTGTTTCTCGGGCGTGTCGAAGCCGTGGCCCATCGTGTTCAGCGACAGGTGCGTGGCGCCGGCGGCGCGCCAGCCGTCCAGCACGCGCTGCCAGACGTGCGCGTCGCCGTCGCCATAGGGGATGCGCGGCTCGATGCCGAAGCCCTGGCGCGAGCGCCCGGCCTCGGCCAGGTAGCGCTCCAGCTTCTCCAGCGCCGGGGCGGCGTCCTCGGCGGTGCGGTGACCGGGCATCCAGCCGTCCGCCAGGCGGGCGGCGCGCTGCAGCGCCTGGTCGACGTGCCCGCCGAACCACAGCGGGATCGGGCGCTGCACCGGCAGCGGGTTCAGCCCGGCGTCGGCGATGGTGTGCCAGCGTCCCTGGAAGGTCACCAGCGGCTCGGTCCACAGCCGGCGCAGCAGCTGCACCTGCTCTTCCATCCGCCGGCCGCGGTTGTGGAAATCCTCGTTCTGAGCGGTGTACTCGACGGCATTCCAACCCAGCCCAACACCCACCCGCAGCCGGCCGCCGCTGAGCACATCCAGCGTGGCGGCCTGCTTGGCGAACAGCGCCGTCTGGCGCTGCGGCAGGATGATCACCCCGGTGGTGAACTCGAGCCGGCGGGTGATGGCGGCCCAGTAGCTGAACAGCGCCAGCGGCTCCTGGAACGGGTCGCGATGGGTATACGGCCCCTGCCAGCCGCCCGGGCGGAGCGGGTTAGCCCCCAGGATGTGGTCGTAGGCCAGGATGTGGGTGAAGCCCAACGCCTCGGCCAGCAGGGCGTAATCGCGGATCGCGCCGGGGTCGGCGGGGAACTCGGTTTGTGGAAAGACCAGTCCGATGCGCATTGTCGATTTAGAACCCGTACAGGGCGCCGTACTTGGTCTTCAGATAGTCGATGTACGGCTCGATGCGCACCGGCCCGCCGGTGGCGCGCTGCACCAACTCGGCGGCGGTGAACTTGGCGCCGTGCTGGTAGATGTTGTCCTTCAGCCAGCCGTGCAGCGTGCTGAAGCGGCCCTGGGTGATCTCGGCGGGGATCTGCGGGTGGGCCTGCTGGGCCGCCTGGAAGAATTGGGCCGCCAGCACATTGCCCAGCGTATAGCCCTGGAAAGCGCCGCCGATCGGGCCGGCAAACCAGTGCACATCCTGCAGCACCCCGTCGCGATCATCCGGCGGGAGGATGCCGAAATCGGCCTGGAAGCGCTCGCGCCAGGCTTCCGGCAGGTCTTTGACCGCCAGGCGGCCTTCCAGCAGCGCCATTTCGAAGTCAAAGCGCAGCATCACGTGCAGGTTGTAGGTCACTTCGTCGGCGTCGGTGCGGATCAGCGAGCGCTGGACCTTGTTGACCGCCCGGTAGAAGGTATCCACGCTGACATCGTCCAGCTGCCCGGGGAAATGGGCCTGCAGGCGCGGCAGGAAGTACTCGCAGAATTCACGACTGCGGCCAACCTGGTTCTCCCACAGGCGCGACTGGCTCTCATGCGCGCCGGACGAGGTGCCGCCGGCGAGCGGGCTGTTATCCAGCTCGGTGCGCACTCCCTGCTCGTACATGCCGTGCCCGGCTTCGTGGATCGTGCTGTACAGGCATTCGCCCAGGTAATCCTCTTTGACGCGCGTGTTGATGCGCACATCGCCGGTGGCGAAGCTGGTCTCGAAGGGGTGCGGGGTCAGCGCCAGCAGGCCGCGATTGAAGTCGAAGCCCAGCGCCGCAGCGGCCTCGCGCGAGGCGGCCAGCTGGCCCGCCTGCGGGAAATAGCCGCGCAGGCAGCTGTCGTCGGCCGCCGGTTGGGCGGTGATGGCCTGCACCAGCGGCACCAGTTGGCTGCGCAGCCGGGCAAACAGCGCCGACAGCGCGGCGGCTTTCATCCCGTAATCGGCGAAATCGATCAGCGGGTCGATAATGTGATCATAGCCGGGGAAGAACTCGGCCATCTGGCGGCTGTATTCCAGGTTCTTTTCCAGCAGCGGCTGCACGCGGGCGAAATCGTTCGCCGGGCGGGCTTCGCTCCAGACCTGGTAGCTCTGCGCCGAGTGGTCCGAATAGGCAGCGATGAAGGCCGGTGGGATGCGCGTGGCGCGCTCGTACTCACGCCGGGTCACCAGCAGCAGGCGCGCCTCGTCCGAGTCTTCCGGCAGGCCGGCGGCATACGGCTCCAAGGCGTCCAGCAGCCGGCCGATGGCCGGGTCGATGAACTTTTCTTGCGCCAGGCGCGACAGGGTGGACAGCTGCTGGCCGCGCGCCGCTGCGCCGCCGGGCGGCATGTTCACCAATTGGTCCCAATTCAATACGGCATTGGCCTTTTGGAGGTCGTGCACTTCCTGCAAGCGGGCCTTAAGCTCGTTCAATTTGTCCTGCATAGCAATCTCCTGGTTTTTCCTAGTTTGAAGGGGAAGGGTCGGGATCATACACCGCTGCGGCGAACAACAGTGCGCCGCTGGGACGGTGGCGAATGGCACAGAAGAACGAGCGGTCGACCGTCAGGCGGGCGTGGTTGGGCAGCGCCCCGCGCGCCATCAGCACCGCGGTGGCGGCAGCCGCCTGGCTGCCTTCTTCGTTGACCTCCAGCACAGCCTTGTGGCGCACCTGGCTGATCATCAGCTGCTCGGGCGACAGGTCCGAGAAATCGGCCTCGCCGCTGAAGGCGATGCCCATCCCCAGGCGGCCGAGGGCCTGGTTCAGCCCGCTGGACTGCTCAATTCGCAGGCGCGGCAGGGCCAGCTCCAGGCGGGTCTGCTGCAGCTCGTCCATCCAGCGCTCCCAGGCTGCCGGAGTCAGCCCGGATAGGAACGCCTCCAGCGTCAGGCCGGGCGCCGGCAGGGCCACCTCCAGGCTGAACTGCCCGCCGGCGTAGGGCAGGCTGGCAAGCTGCGCCTGTGGCGCGGACAGGTAGCTGTAGCTGCCGGTGCGGTGCATCGCCGGCAGCGGCTTGCTGCCGCCGCCGGGCAGCTGGAAGTCCAGCGGGCGGGTGAGCGCCGGGTCGAAGGGTTTCTCCCAGGCGCCCTTGAAGTAGACCGCGTTGAGCAGCGCCATCACCGGCGGCGGGATAAAATCCTGCGCGCTGACCAGCCGGTTGATGCGCTGGTTGGTCTGCCCGGCTACCCAGTCGTTGATCGCCTGGGCCGCTTCCGGGGCGGAGAAATCCAGCCGGGCGGTCTGGGCGGCATAGCGTTCGGCGCACAGCTGCTCGAACTCGGGCAGCAGGCTCAGGCTGTGATCCAGCCACAGCGAGTTGGCCGCTTGCAGCGTGACCTGTTGGCCCGCTTCAGCCAACTGTTCGCGCAGCGCCTGGTGCGCCGCGCCGATCCGCCCGCGTCCGGCTTGCCCCACGCACAGCGCGGCGCGCATTGCCTGCAGCGTCGCGCGGCGCGCCCCGCCGGCG
>JBJSYW010000480.1:0-4808 GCA_046089985.1 Chloroflexota bacterium | reverse complement strand
AGCAGGCCCAGGCCATCGGCGCGCAGCCCGGCGCGCAGCGCCGCCTCCAGGTCGCCACCTTGCGCGCCCACACCGGGAGCCAGGATCCACAGCTGCGGGGCGATCTGGCGGATGCGGGCCAGCTGCACAGGATGGGTGGCGCCAGCTACCAGGCCAAGGTTATCGTGCCGGTTCCAGGTCACCGCCAGGGCGGCGACCGCTTCATAGACCGTGGCGGCGGCAGCGGCCCCGCCCTGCAGCCCGGCAAGCGGCAGGTCCTGCACATCGCCGGCGCCGGGATTAGAGGTTTTGCACAGGGCAAACACGCCCCGATCCGGGTCGGCCAGCAGCGGTTCGAGCGAGTCGCGTCCCAGGTAGGGGCTGGCGGTCAGGCAGTCGGCGCCGAGCGCCTGGAAGGCAGCCTCGGCGTAGGCCTGGGCGGTGGAGGCGATATCGCCGCGCTTGGCGTCCAGGATCACCGGGATGCCATCCGGCACGGCGGCGATCACCTGCTGCAGCGCCTGCCAGCCTGGCGCGCCAAAGCGCTCGAAGAAGGCCGCGTTGGGCTTGAAGGCGGCGGCCGTATCGGCGGTGGCCTCGATCAGGCGCAGGCAGAAGTCCCGGGCGGCGGCGGCGGTCTGCTCGGGCAGCTCCTTGCCGTGCGGGTCCAGGCCAACGCACAGCAGCGACCCGGCCTGGCGGGCGCGCGCTTCTAAGCGGCTGAAGAACCCCATAGCACTCTCCTTCGAGCGGGGGCGACCGGCGAAAACGGCCGCCCCCGGCTGCAAAATACGGATCAGGCCTTGCCCAGCACCATGGCAAGCAGCGCCATACGCACATACAGGCCGTATTCCATCTGGCGGAAATAGGCCGCCCGCGGATCGTCGTCCACTTCGAGGGTGATCTCGTTGACACGCGGCAGCGGGTGCATCACGATCATCTTCTGGCGAGCGTGCTTGAGGGTCTCGCCGCTGACCACAAACTGGTTCTTGACCGCGTCGTAGTCTTCGGGGTTCTCGAAGCGCTCCTTCTGGACCCGGGTGACGTACAGCACATCGGTCTCGGGCAGGACATCTTCCAGGCGGTCATGCACGGTTTGGGAGATGCCCTGGGCGTTCAGCTCGTCGATGATCTCCTGCGGCATGCGCAGGATCTCGGGCGAGACATAGTGCAGCTTGACGTTGTACAGGGCCATCAGGCGCGAGAGCGAGTGCACGGTGCGCCCGTACTTCAGGTCACCGAGCATGGTGACGGTCAGGTTATCGGCGCTGCCCAGCTCGGACAGGATCGTGAACAGGTCCAGCAGGGCCTGGGTGGGATGCTCACCCACACCGTCGCCGGCGTTGATGATCGGCTTGCGGGCATACTTAGCCGCCAGGGCAGACGCGCCAACTTCAGGGTGGCGCAGAACGACCACGTCGGCATAGCATTCGAGCGAGCGGACGGTGTCGGGCAGCGACTCGCCCTTCGAGACCGAGGAGTACTTGACCTCGTTGATCGGGATCACGCTGCCGCCCAGGCGCTCCATCGCGGCGGTGAACGACGAGGAAGTGCGGGTGGACGGCTCGTAAAACAGGTTGGCCAGGATCTTGCCCTTGAGCAGGTCGAAGGTGCCGACATGCTGGACCATGACCTGCATTTCGTGGGCGACGCCAAAGATGTAATCCAGATCGCTGCGGCTGAACTGCTTGACCGAGAGGATATCCTTGCCGTAGAAGGGAGCGCCGCGCTGGTCGCCAAACGGCAGGTGAATGCTGTCGCCGGTGCTGGGGGGAACGTAGGTTGCCATGTGAAAATATTTCTCCTTGGGTTAGGTGGGTTATTCAGCGGATCGTAAACTACGGCCGGACCCGGGGGGCGCCAGAACCTGGCCATCGCGGAAGGCTTCCTGCCCGCGCAGCACCACCCGGCGCACCCGGCCACGCACCTTCCAGCCTTCGAAGGGCGTCCAGCCGCAGCGGGTGTACTGACCGGCGGCGCGGATCTCCCACTCGGCCTGCGGATCGACCTCGATCCAGGTCTGCGGCTGTTCGGGCAGCGAGAAGATGCGCCGGGGGTTGGTGACCATGCGGGCGACAATGTCATCAACGCTGAGCCGGCCCTGGTGCACTGCGGTGAGCAGCAGCGGCAGGGCCGTCTCAAGCCCGGGGAAGCCGGGCGGAGGGGTCTGGCCGTCTTTCTCGGCCAGCGTATGCGGGGCGTGGTCAGTGGCGAAGCAGTCGATCACGTCCAGGTTGGCCCACAGTGCGTCGCGGTCGGCGGGGGTCGCCAGACGCGGGCGGACCTCGCTGCGCCCGGGGCCGAGGGCCGGGATATCCTGGTCGGTCAGGAACAGGTGGTGCGGCCCAACCTCGCAGGTGACCGGGATGCCCGCTTCTTTGGCCTTGCGGATGACCAGGATCTCGTCTCGCAGCGAAACATGGGCGATGTGCACCGGGCGTTTGAACATGGCGGCCATCAGGATCACCGCAGCCATCGTACGGCCTTCGGAATGGGCGACGATCGGCAGGTGGCGGGGGTAGTGGGCGAAGTGCTCCATCCACAGCGAAAGATCGTCCAGGCGCAGCGGGCCATAGGTCTGGTCCAGGTACATCTTCAGCCCGGCGGCGCGGCCGGCCAGCGCGGGGAGCTGGGCAGCGTTATCCGGGCCTGCGCCAAGGAAGCTGGCGTAGTCGCAGCGGGCTTTTTGGGCAGCCAGCGCTTCGGCCTCAGCAAAGCTGGCCGCGTCGGTGACCGGCGGGCGGGTGTTGGGCATCGCCAGCACGGCGGTGAAACCGCCGGCCAACGCCGCGGTGGTGCCGCTGTCCCAATCTTCCTTGTATGTTGCGCCCGGCTCGCGCAAGTGGACGTGTGGATCGATCAATCCAGGCAGCTGCATCTGACCTCCAGGCAAAAAAATAGAGCCTTCACGGCTCTATTTTTAGAAACAACACTCCGGCAGATAAAAAAAATCGCCCATGGGAGTTTTTTGAGGAACTCCTGGGCGAAACAGTCGGACGGGTTGCGGGTTCTTGGCGCACATTCCGGACAATTCTATTCAGATTCGTCCACCTGTCAAGAGGCCAAAGCAGCGCGCGGCGCGAACATTAATCTTTCTGTAAGGTTCAGAAGCGCCAGCCATCCAGCTCGGGCAGCGCCTGGTGAGCGGTGAGGTCCAGGCTCAGCGGGGTGATCGAGACGCAGCCCTGGGCCAGCGCGCCGAAATCGGTGCCTTCTTCGGGAATGCCGCCTGGGGCCTCACCGCCGATCCAGTAGTACGGGCGCCCGCGCGGGTCTTTGCGCACATCCAGGGCGTCGTGGTAGACGCGCAGCCCCATGCGGGTGAGCCGCAGGCCCTGGATCTGGGCCTCGGGCAGGTCGGGCACGTTGACGTTGAGCAGCACATTCTTGGGCAGCCCCTTTTCGATCACGCGCTGCACCACCCGCCCGGCGACGCGCGCCGCCGGGCCAAAATCATGCTCCGCCGGGCCGCCCGGCGATACATCCAGCGAGACCGCCACCGCGGGCAGGCCCCAGATCGCGCCCTCCATCGCGGCGGTGACCGTGCCGGAGTAGGTCACGTCGTGGCCCAGGTTGGCGGTGGGGTTAATGCCGGAAACGACGATCTCGGGGCGCGGGCGAGCCAGGCCAAGCAGAGCCAGCACCACGCAGTCCGACGGCGCGCCGTCGGAGGCCAACGCCGGGCTGCCATCCGCCAGGCGCACTTCCTTGACCCGCAGCGGGCGGTGCAGGGTCTTCACATGCCCGGAAGCCGACCAGTTGCGGTCCGGGGCCAGTACGGTCACCTCGCCCAGCTTGCGCATCTCTTGCGCCAGCGCCAGCAGGCTGGGGTGGGTCACGCCATCATCATTGGTTACCAGGATATGCATACCCCGTATTATACCCAGCCCGGCGCTCCCGCGGGCATGGTACAATTTCAACAGCGCTGTATTTCCGTGATAATCCACCAACCTGATCCAGGAGAAACCGCCCATGATCGTCATTCGCCGCATCTTTGGTTTACTGCTGATCATCGCCACCGCCATCGGCCTGATCTTCAGCATCTTCGTGACCGTCGCCATCTGGCGCGCTCAGGAGACCGTTTCGACCGGCATCCAGAGCACCGTCAGCCTGCTGGGCGACACGCTCCAGACCACCGCCACCGGCCTGGTGGTCACCAAGGACGCATTGAAAAGCTCGGTGCAGATGATCGCCGACATGCAGACCACGCTGGAGACGACTGCTAAGACGATCGACTCAACCAACCCAATGATCGACGAGATCGTGAATCTGATGGACAAGCAGCTGCCCGACACGATCATCGCCACACAGAACTCGCTGGTCTCGGCCCAGGAAAGCGCCCGGGTGATCGACCAGGTGCTGGGCACGCTGAGCGGCATCCCGCTGATCGGCTCGGGGATCGGGTACAACCCGGAGGTCCCGCTGGGCGACGCGCTGGGCGATGTCGCCCAATCGTTGGACGGGCTGCCCGAATCATTCAAGGGTATGCAGACCAGCCTGCGGAACACGCAGAACAACGTGCAGACCTTCCAGGCCGACCTGACCGTGGTCGCCGGGTCGGTGGGGCAGATCGAGGCCAGCGTGGCGCAGTACGAGCAGGTAGTGAGCAACTACCAGGCCTCGTTGGACCAGGTGCAGCAGCGCCTGGACACGCTGGAAGCCAACGTCCCCGGCTACGTGCGCACCGGGACGATCGGGCTGACCGTCTTCCTGGTGTGGATGATGCTGGCCCAGATCGGGCTGTTCACCCAGGGCTGGGAAATGTTCACGCTGGAAAATATCTAAGATAACCAAAAAGTGGAACCGGGGGGGGGTACCTAAGGAAACCT
>JBJSYW010000479.1:0-4962 GCA_046089985.1 Chloroflexota bacterium | reverse complement strand
ACACGCTGAACGCGCCCAGCGCTTGCTGGTCGCCGCTGGAGAGCAGCGGCACGACCAGCATATTCTGCCAGCCCGGCGACCAATCTTCCGGCAGCGCGCCGGGGTCATCCAGGCCGGCGCGGTCGGCATACAGGGTGCGCTGCTCAAGCAGCGCCCGCCCGGCCAGGCTGCCAGCCGGCGCTACACGCCGGCCCGGCGTCTGCGCCGGGGTGGATGCTTGCAGCGCCAGCGCCGGCGGATCGCCGTCGTCCAGCTTCCAGATCGCCCCGGCCGAAGCGTTGAGCAGGTCGCAGGCAAACGCCGTCAGCCGCTCCAGCACCGCCTGCAGCGGCTGGGTCAGCAGCAGTTCGGCCACCTCCAGCAGCGCGTCCAGCAGGCGCGTCTCTTGTATGGCGATCACCGCCTGGGTGGCCATCGCCTGCAGCAGGTGGCTGTCTTGCTCGCTGAATGCGCCCACCCGGGTACTCTCCAGGTTCAAGACCCCTTCCAGCCGGCCGTCGACGTTAATCAGCGGCACGGCCAGTTCGGAGCGCATCTCCATTCGGGCGTCCAATGGATAATAGATGCTCGACCAGGGCGGCTGGCGCAGATCGGCGATCAGCAGCGGCTGGCGGGTGCGCGCCGCCTGGGCCATGACGCTGTTGGCATCCACCGGCAGGTTTTCCACCAGCGGCTGGGCCAGCCCGTCGCCGGCGATGGCACGGGTAATCAGGTAGCGCCCGGTCTTGTCCACCAGGCGGAAAATGCCGTAGCGGGCGTTGGTGATCTCGAGCGCCATCTGCAGGATCGCGTCCAGGGTGGCATTGATCTGCAGCCGCGACGAGATCAACTGGCCGGTGCGCCGCAGATGGCCCAGCTCCTCCTCCCGGCGGCCCAGTTCGGCCTGCACCGCCTCCAGGTGGCGGGTGTGCGAGACAGCCAGGGCGGCCTGGTTGACAAAGTTCTCCAGCATCAGGCGTTCCAGGTCGCTGAACGGGCGCGCCTCCGGCAGGTAGACGTACAGCGCGCCGACCACGTCTTCGGCCACAATCATCGGGAAGCAGGCCGCCGAACGCACCCCGGCCGAACGCTTCAACGGGTGGATCGCCAGGTCGCTCTCGTCGTACGACAGCACCACCCGGCGCTGCGTCACGGCGCGCTGGCCCAGCCCATCCGGGCGCGGCTCGTGCCCGGGGGCCGGCGGCACCGACTCGCCCGCCCAGACGTACTGCTGGGTATCAAACTGCCGCCGGCGGCTGTCATAGGCGTAAATCACCGCCGACGAAGCCGGCACCACCCGGATAGCGCTCTCCACGATGCGCTGCAGCGCCCCGGCCAGGTTAGCGTGTTCGGGCGGCATGCGGTTGATCGCCGCGCCGATCTCATTCAGGCTGGCCAGCGCCTGCAGCAGGCTGGCCTGGTTGGCGGGCTGTCCGCCCAGGTCACTGTCTGGCATGAACCACCTTCCACCCCGGGGCCGCTTGGCGGCCCGCTGCAGGTATTGTAGCCGAAAACCGGCCGCGCCGGCGCCGGACGAACAAAAAGGGGCTGTCCAAAACCGGCCATCTTGAACAGCCCCCAGGGTCGCCTGCCGGTCGATTGGATCAGGCGTCGAAGTACAGGGTAAATTCGTGCGGGTGCGGGCGCATACGCACCGGGTCCAGCTCGACCTGGCGCTTGTAGCTGATGTAGGCCTCCAGCAGGTCACTGGTGAAGACATCGCCCTTCAGCAGGAACTCATGGTCCTGCTCCAGCGCGTCCAGCACGTCGCCCAGCGAGCCGGGCACCTGCTTAACCAGGCGGGCCTCTTCGGCCGGCAGTTCGTACAGGTCCTTGTCCATCGGTTCGCCCGGATCGATGCGGTTCTGGATCCCATCCAGGCCGGCCATCAGCAGCGCCGAGAAGCACAGGTACGGGTTGCAGGTCGGGTCCGGAGCGCGGAACTCCACGCGCTTGGATTTCGGGCTCTTCGAATAGACCGGGATGCGGCAGATCGCCGAGCGGTTGCGCTGCGAGTAAGCCAGGTTGACCGGGGCCTCGTAGCCCGGCACCAGGCGGCGGTACGAGTTGGTGGTGGGGGCCGCCAGCGCCAGCAAGGCCGAGGAGTGCTTCAGCAGGCCGCCGATGAAGTACTTGGCGTCGTCCGAGAGCTGGGCGTAACCGGTCTCATCGTAGAACACGTTCTGCCCGCCCTTCCACAGCGAAACGTGCACGTGCATCCCGCTGCCGTTGTCGCCGAACATCGGCTTGGGCATAAAGGTGGCGGTCAGGTTGTTCTGGCGCGCCACGTTCTTGACGATGTACTTGTACTTCAGCAGGTTGTCGGCCATCAGGGTCAGGGTATCGAACTTCATGTCGATCTCGGCCTGACCGGCGGAGGCCACTTCGTGGTGGTGCAGTTCAACCTCAATGCCCGAGGTTTCCAGGGCCTTGACGATGCGGCTGCGCACATCTTGCTGGGTGTCCATCGGCGGGACGGGGAAGTAGCCGCGCTTGGCCGGGATCTGCGCGCCCAGGTTCGGTTTCAGATCCATGCCCGACTGCCACCAGCCTTCGACGCTGTCGATGTAGTAGAAGGCCGAGTTGGCCCCCCCGCCATAGCGCACATCGTTGAACAGGAAGAACTCTGCTTCCGGCCCCCAGAAGCTGGTATCGGCGATGCCGGTCTGCTTCAGGTAGGCTTCGGCCTTGCGGGCGATAAAGCGCGGGTCGCGCGAGTACGGCTGGCGGGTGACCGGGTCGTACACATCGCCGGAGATCACCAGGGTCGGCACCTGCAGCACGGGATCAATAAATGCGGTCTCGGGGTCCAGGATCAACAGCATATCCGATTCATGAATTTCCTGGAACCCACGGATGGATGAACCGTCAAAGCCCATGCCTTCCTCGAACAGTTCTTCGTTCAGGCGGTGGGCCGGAATCGTATAGTGCTGCCACTGGCCGGGAAGGTCCGTGAACCGGATATCGACCATCTCGACTGCGCTTCCCATCTTGACAACATCTTGCGGCGTCTTAGCCATCGTGAGCATCCTCCTGTGTATAGATTGCGCCATTGTACGCCCAGCGCGGCGGGCGATCCATACCCCAAATGGGTCATCCTGGGGCGCAAGGGCAGGCTGCGCCGTCCGGGTAGGGTAGAATAGGGGCAGCCGGCATTCAAAAGACGAGGACAATGCTGCATTGGACTACGAACTGGAGTTGAGAGATCGCATGCAAGCCCACGGGCTGCCGCCCGAGCCGGCCAACCTGCGCATGCTGGCGCAGCTGCAGGCTGCCGCGCCTCGCGGGGAGGCGTGGATCTTCAACCGCTTCCTGCAGCACCTGCTGCCGGCGATGGCCGCCGCCGGCAGCCCGGAGCGGGTGCTGGTGGGGTTCCAGCGCCTGCTGCTGGAGCAGGCCGAACCGGTGGAACTGCTGCGCGGGCTGGCGCGCCGCCCACGCGGGATCGAGATCCTGGCCCGCCTGTTCGCCGGCAGCCAGTTCCTGACCGAGATCCTGCTGCGCTGCCCGGCCTACCTTGAACGCCTGCAAGATTACCGCCGGCTGGCGTACCGCTATGACCGGGAAGCCTACCTGTCCGCCGGGCGGGCAGCGATGGCTGATCCACAGGCTGCCGGATCGGGCGCGCCGGAGGCCCAACTGGAAGCGCTGCGCGCCTTCCAGCGCTGGGAGCTGCTGCGCATCGGCGTGTGCGACATCCTCGGCCTGCTCGACCTGCCCTCGGTCACCGGGCAGCTGGCGCTGCTGGCCGAGTGCGTGGCCCAGATCAGCCTGGAGATCGCCGGGCGCCAGACCGCCACCCCGCTGGAGGGCTACTTCGTGCTGGGGATGGGCAAGCTGGGCGGCGGCGAGCTGAACTACAGTTCGGACATCGACCTGCTGTTCCTGGCCCAGGCCGACGCGGCGCGCTATCTGAAGCTGTCGGAGCGCCTGATCCATGCCCTGGTGAATCAGACCGCACAGGGTTTCCTGTACCGGGTGGACATGCGCCTGCGCCCGTGGGGCAGCGTGGGGGCGCTGGTCTCGTCGGTCGACGGCTACCTGGGCTACCTGGAGCGGCACGCCCGGCTGTGGGAGAAGCAGGCCCTGCTGAAAGCCCACCCGATCGCCGGCGACCTGCCGGCTGGAGCGGCCTTCCTTGAGCGCGTAGCGCCGTACCTGTTCGCCTCCGGGCTGAGCCCGGCCGCGCTGCGCAGTTCTATCCTGGAGATGAAGCAGCGCACCGAAGCCCAACTGCGCCGGCGCGGCCAGGCCAGCGGCGAGGTCAAGCTGGGCGAAGGGTCGATCCGTGACGTAGAGTTCGTGGCGCAGTACCTGCAGCTGCGCCACGGCACAGCCCACCCGCAGGTGCGCAGCCGCAGCACGCTGCAGGCCCTGGCCCGCCTGGCCGAGGTGCAGCTGCTGCGCCCGGCGGACGCCACCACGCTGGCGAGCGGGTACACCTTCTTCCGGGCCATCGAGCACCACCTGCAGATGATGGATTACCGCCAGACGCACCGCATGCCGGAAGATCCGGCCGCGCTGGCCGCGCTGGGCCAGCGCCTGGGCTTTCAAGGCCCATCGGCCGGCAGCCAACTGCTGCTGCGCTACCAGCAGCACAGCCGGGCGGTGCGGGCAATCTACCTGGGTTATATCGGGAGCGAGGCAGAGATGGATACAACCGATCCGCAGCACCCCCAACCGGCCAACGAGCCGCCCGGCCTGCGCAAACACCTGGCGCGCCTGGACCCGGCTTACGAAACCACCTTCAGCAGCGAAGACATCCACCGCCATGCCCATATGGCCGACCGGCTGGACTCGACCCACCTGGTTGAGCTGGATGCCTGCCAGCTGGAGGACCAGCGCTGGCGGGTGACGATTGTGGCCTACGATTACCCGGGCGAACTGTCGCTGATCTGCGGGCTGATGTTTGTCCACGGGCTGAACATCGAAGGCGGGGAAGTCTTTACCTACGAGCCGGCCGCCGAGAGCGCTGCGCCGCCC
>JBJSYW010000478.1:0-10729 GCA_046089985.1 Chloroflexota bacterium | reverse complement strand
GTAGGTCTCCCGCCCGCCCACGTTGGTCACCGTACGGCGCACCGTCTGCGCGCCGGCCAGGTCGCCGATAGCGATCGAGGCCACGTTCAGGTCGCTCGGGTCCAGCACCGGCACGCCAGCGCCCGTGCAGAAGGAGGTGGGCAGCTGGGTGCCGCACAGGAAGCCCAGCCAGTCATTGAAGCCGGCGTCGAACACCAGGCCCGGGTCAACTGCCAGGTTGGGGCGCACATGCCCGGCGCCCTGGCGGAAGATCACCAGCGGGTGGGTGTTCGGCCCATCCAGCACGTCGCTGCCGGTGGTCATCAGGGCCGACTTGATGGCGGCCGGCGACCAATCCGGGTGAACGTCCTTCAGCAGCGCGCCCAGGCCGGCTACGTGCGGGCTGGACATCGAGGTGCCGCTGTACAGGTCGAACAGGCGGCCGGAGTTGCCGGGAGGCGCCACTGCAGCCAGGATATCCTGCCCGGGGGCGATCAGGTCCGGCTTGAGCAGGTCGCCGGTGGCAGCCAGCGGGCCGCGTGACGAGAACGAAGCCGTCAGCGGGGCCGGGGCGGTGTTGACGATGGTGGCCTGGTTGATGGTGGCCGTGGCGCCCGGGGTGGCCGCATAGGCTTTCAGGGCCGCCCGCGCGGTATCCGCCAGGTGCACGGTGGGGACGAAGTGGAAGTCGGCATTGATCGAGTTGGCTGAGACGTTGACCAGCAGCATACCTACACCGCCGCCGTTCATCACCTCTTCGCTCTTCTCAACCCGGCCGTTGCCGCCGCGGTCGCACAGCACGATCTTGCCGGCGATCTTGGCCGGGTCCAACGTGCCCAGGTAGCACAGCGCCACCAGCGTCGGGTCGGCGCCGTCCAGGCCGGCGGCGGTCGAGTCGATCAGCGGAGCCGGGCTAACCGGGGTAGCCACGGAAGCGCCGGTGTAGCTGGCGCCGTTGCCCAGCGTGACGCTGCCCACGCCGTCTCGGTTGTGCGTGCCAGCGGCTACGGTGGTCAGCCACGGGCCGCCGTGAGCCACGGTGGCGGTGGTGGGGCCGCTGTTGCCGGCCGAGGCGGCTACAAACACGCCCGCGTCGGCGGCGTACAGGAAGGCGATCTCCACCGGGTCGCGGAAGCTGGTGCGCGAGCCGCTGATCGAGAAGTTGATCACGTCCACGCCGTCGGCCACAGCCTGGTCGATGGCGGCCACGCTGTCGGAGCTGAAGCACGAACCGCCGGCGCCGGTCTCCCAGCACACTTTATAGGCGGCGATGCGCGCCCGCGGGGCGATGCCGCTGATGCTGCCAAAAACGGCCGCCGGGCCGCTGGCGGGGACGTTGTAGTTGCCGGCCGCGGTGGAAGCGGTGTGGGTGCCATGCCCGCCGAAGTCACGCGGCGAGTTAAACTCCCACGGCAGTTGGGCATCGATGCCGGCGTTGCCGCCCCAGCCGGCGTTGAAATACTGCGCGCCGATGATCTTCTGGCTGCAGTTGGCGGCGGTGAACTCCTCGCCCGGAACGCAGCGCCCGTGCCAGCCGGGGATCTGCTGGTAGTCGAGCTTGCCGTCCTGGGTGCCGTTGCCGTTCGTACCGGTGCGGTCCGAGAAGCTGGGGTGCTCGGGCCAGATGCCGCCGTCGACGATGCCGACGATCACATTTTCACCGGCATTGCCCACGCCGCCGGCCTGGTCCCACAGGCCACCCGGGGCGTTCAGGCCCAGGAAGGTCGGGGTGGTGGCGGTGTCGAGCGCCAGGGCTTCATCCTTGGTGACCGCCAGCACGCCCGGCAGGGCGCGCAGCACGGCCGCCTGGGCGTCATCCAGCTCGGCGGCGAAACCGTTGAAGCTGTAGACATAGTCGTACAGCTTGCGCCCGCCGGCTTTGCCCAGCGCTTCATTGTGCTTGCCGCCCAGGAAGGCAGCGTATTTGACCACGTCCGGGGAGGCCGGATCGATCTTCTGACCCTTCTTCGGCGCGGTGGCTTTCAGGCCGGCAATGCCGCCCTTATAGCTCACCACGGGGGCGTCCGCCATCTCGATGATGTAGACCCGGTTGCTGACCTGTTTTGCCTGGCCGCGGCTGAGGCGGTCAGCTTCCCTACCGTTCCCCGCCTGGGCAAACGCCGGCAGGGCCGATACAAGCATTGCTACGAGCATCAGGAACGGAACAAAACGCTTCATAACAAATTTCTCCCTCTTCAAATGATGGGCGCCGCCCTACCCGGCCCGGATAAACAGGTCGATTGGCCAGATGAGGCGCGCAAATAGACACAGGCGGGAACGCACAACTCCCGCTGGCACACAAAAGTGATTTGGGCGGCGCACACTGCGACAGCCCGTAACCCATACGCCAGGTCCGAAAATCGGACACTCCCCCAAGAACGCTTCCCCACTCAATTCTATGTACGCTTGATTGCCGATAAAAGGGTAATCTACCAATAAATATTGATCGCTATTATAACGAAATATCCGCGATAGTCAATATTATTTAGGTACTAATCCTCGCACAATCAATTTTTATTGCAGTTCTACCCGGCGGCTCATGCACTATTTATCACAACCAGGCTGAATTGAAACGGAGGGAAGGCCGGCAGGGCGAGACGGGCGGCTAGAGCGCCAGCCCGTCCAGGAACAGCGCCGCCAGCTGCCCGGCGACATCCGCCGGGGCCGGCAGGTCCTGTGAGTGGGCCGGGTAGAAGTACGGATAGAGCATGCCGAGCAGCGCCCAGGCCGCCATGCCCGGGTCAACCCGGCGCAGCTCGCCGGTCTGCATGCCGTGCTGCAAGATGGCCTGGATGCGGTCCAGGAACCGGGTATGGTAGACGCGGTCGAAGGACTGGCGGGCCGGATGACCCAGCTGGGCCATCTCCTGGCTAGACAGGCGGATCAGGGCGCGCTTCTCGGCCGGCTGCGAGAGGATCATCGCCACCAGGCGCTGGATCTTGTCACGCGCCGGCAGCGCTTCATCCGCCAGCGCCGCCAGGCGCGCCTCCATGTCGACCAGGTAGGCGTCCAGGATCGCCAGCAGCAGTTCTTCCTTGTCTTTGAAGTGGTAGTACAGCGCGGCCTTGGTGACCCCCACCGCTTCGGCGATCTCACGCATCGACAGGCCGCGGTAGCCGCGCTCGAGCAGCAGGGCTTCGGCGGCTTCCAGGACCTGGCGGCGCAAATCGCTCATCTGAATCCTTTCAGACGGGGGCGCAGCGTCTAGCGCTGCGCCCCCCGTGCGTGTTGGGTCTAGAACGGCAGCAGACGCCGGTCCCAGGGTGTGCCGGCCAGGATGAACAGCACCGCCAGACCGATGAACAGCGCCGCCCGCATGGCTTTCTTCTTGGGGTCGCTCTGCCGGCGCGGCAGGGCCGTACCCAGGTGGGCGAACACCACCCCCAGCACCATGAAGGTCGGATGCTCGACGGCGAAGAAGCGCTGACCGGCGTTGCCCATCGCCGCGCCAAGGTTTTGCAGCGCGCCCATCACCAGCGGGCTGGTGAAATACAGCAGCAGCCCCAGCAGCAGCTGGATATCGACGGCAATGCCGAAGAATGAGCCAAACTTACGGTTCTGCTCGCTCCAGGGGCGCGTCCCCAGCCAGCTGGCCAGCGCCAGCCCAAAGGCCACGATGCCCAGGATGATGGCTGCCCAGCGCACAAGGTTATGCGTTGCCAGGATAACAGGGTACATTGAGATTTCTCCTCCTCAGACGATTAATTTACCGGCTTGAATGGATCGCTTCGCCGGCCCGCATGGCAGGCTGCCGCCCGCCGTGCAGGTCGGCATAGATGATGAAACCGATTGCAACGTAGGCCATGGTCTTGGGGATCATCAGCATCCCCAGCAGCGGCATCGACTGGACGAACAGGATCACCGGGGTGTAGCAGGCGTACGAGACCAGGATGCTGACTCCCACCCAGGTAAAAGCCCGGTCATGCGCCCGGCGGGCCTCCCGCAGCACCAGGTAGGCCAGCCCCAGCCCCTGGAGCATCAGCGGCAGGTTGCGCAGCAGCGACCAGGGCTGCGGCGGCACACTGCGGCTCCACTCGTTCGCCGGCAGCGCCATGATCGCCAGCCGCACCACACCGGCGGCCAACAGCAGGTACTCGAACCAGCCGTAGCGCCGCCCAAAACGCACCCGCCACAGCTCCAACGCCAGCATATAGAACAACGTCACCGTGTAAGCAGTTGCCAGCGCCCCGACCCCCACCAGGCTGAGCGAATATCCCAGCACAGGCACCCGGCTGTCCAGGCTGCCCAGCGCATAGGCCCACACCCGGAAGCCGACGTGCCCGGTGTCGCCCAACGCCAGCAGGGCAAAGGCCCAGGTGGCCAGGTCCGACTGCACCCGCAGCCCTTCCGGCAGTTCGCCGCGCTTGCGCACCAGCGTGATCACCAACCCCCACACCACCACCAGATAGCTGATATTGAAGCCAATTTCCACCCACATGCGCATGCTCTCAGACATTTAGCCCTCCCGCTCCGCCGGCCTAGCTTACCGACCGGTCAGTAAGCAGACAAATCATACCAGATTTGCTCGTGCCAGTAAAGAGGCATTTCTGTGTTAGGATTCCGGTGTACGGAGCGCCAATTTTTATAACCATACAAGAGGCAAAATGGACCCCATAACCACCGAACTCCCCGACAGCGACATCCTGCCGCTCTCGCTCGAGCACAGCTTCTGGACCTGGTCGGCGCAGGGCAAGGTCGCCCCGATCCCAGTCAAACGCGCCAGGGGCGTGTACTTCTGGGACGTGAACGACAAGCGCTACATCGATTTTAACTCGATGACCATGTGCGTCAACATCGGGCACGGCGATGAACGCGTGGCCAACGCCATCGCCGAGCAAGCCCGCGAGCTGGCCTACGCCGGGCCGGGTTTCGCCAGCCGGCCGCGGGCGCTGCTGGGCAAGCTGCTGGCCGAGATCACCCCCGGAAACCTGAATAAATTCCTGTACACCCTGGGCGGGGCGGACGCCAACGAAAACGCCATCAAGCTGGCGCGCGCCTACACCGGCAAGCACAAGATCCTTGCCCGCTACCGCTCATACCACGGCGCTTCCGCCGGGGCGATGGCTGCCACCGGCGACCCGCGGCGGGTGATGTGGGAGCCCAACACCATGCCCGGCGTGGTGCACTTCCTCGACCCCTACCGCTACCGCTCGACCTTCCACCGCACCAACCCCGGCATCTCGGAGGCCGAGTTCACCCAGGATTACCTGAACCACCTGGAGGAGATCATCCTGTACGAGGGGCCGGAATCGATCGCCGCGGTGCTGATGGAATCGGTCACCGGCACCAACGGCATCCTGATCCCGCCGCAGGGCTACATGCAGGGCGTGCGGGCGCTGTGCGACAAGTACAACATCTTGATGATCGCCGACGAGGTGATGGCCGGGTTCGGGCGCACCGGGCGGTGGTTCGCCATCCAGCACTGGGACGTGACGCCCGACCTGATGACGATGGCCAAGGGGCTGACCTCGGCTTACGCCCCGCTAGGCTGCGTGGCGATGAAGCCCGAAATCGCCGATACCTTCCGCGAACGGGTCTTCCAGGGCGGGCTGACCTACAACGCCCACCCAATCTCGCTGGCGGCGGCTATCGCCAACATCCAGGTGATGCACGCCGATCGCATCGTCGAGCATTCCGCCGCCATGGGTCCGGTGCTGCACCGCATGCTGACCGACCTGGGCGAGAACCACCCCTCGGTGGGCGAGGTGCGCAACCTGGGCTTGTTCGGCATCATCGAGCTGGTCAAAGACCGCCAGACCAAAGAACCGATGGCCCCCTGGAACAGCTCCAGCCCGGAGATGAACGCTTTCAAGAAATACCTGGGCGACCACGGGGTGTACCTGTACACCCACTGGCACACCGTGCTGATCATCCCGCCGCTGATTATCAACGAGGAACAACTGTCCGAGGGTTTCAAGGTGATCGACGAAGCGCTGGCTATCACCGACCAGGCCGTGCGCTAACCGCCGCCCCGGCGGCGCGCCGGGTGAAAGGCCCGCCGCGGCAAACCGGGATTAAACAGCAGCGGGGGTGTCCGGCAACCGCCAAGACACCCCCGCTGGGTTACTTAACCGTTCTCGCCGCAGCCTACTTCGTCACGGTAATCGACGTGCCGCTGCTGTCGCCGTCCGGGTCGCTGTTGCCGGCCGCGTTGTAGGAATAGCCCGAAGCCGTCACACCGGCGACGGTGTAGGTGACGCTGGCGACGGTGTTCTTCAGCGTGGCGGTCACGCTGCACTGGCCGGCTGCGCCGGTGGTGCAGGATACGGCAGCGCCGTTGAATGCGCCGCTCACCACCGCCCCCGAAACCGCCGCCCCCGTGGCGCTCTTGACCGTGATGGTGACGGTGACCTTCCAGCTGCTCTTAGCCAGGGTCTTGACTGCATCCAGGTCCTTCACCGACAGGCTCTGGGTGCCGGCGCCGGCCAGGGCGGTGATGGCGTTCTTGGCGCGCACCAGGCCATAGCCATACGAGGTATCGCGCCCGGCGGCGCCCAGGTCTTCGGCGGTGCTCACCAGCGCCTGGCGCACCTGGGCATTGGTGGCAGTGGGCTTGGAGCCCCACACCAGCGCGGCCACGGCCGAGACATGCGGGGTAGCCATCGAGGTGCCGTCATAGTACTCGTAGCTGCTGGCCGGCTGGGTGAAGCTGCTGCTGACCGAAGCGGTCTGGTTCACATACGGCAGCAGCGCCTGCCCGTCTTCCATGCTCAGCGAGAGGCCGATGATGGTGGAGCTGAAGCCGTCGCCCAGCGTGCCCGAGAAGCCGCCAGAGACGTTGTTATAGATCGCCGCCGCCGCGCCGCCGCCCAACTGCACGTTGTGCACCTTGTCGTAGAAGCTGATCGTGCCGCGCTGGCACAACACCACCTTGCCGGTCCAGGCGCCCACGCTGTCGCACAGGCCGCCATCCACCAGCGCGCCCGAGGCCGTGCCGCGGGCGGAAAACTCGATGTGCGCGGCGGGGTAGGTCACGCCGTTCACTGTCAGGCTGGTCTCGTCCAGGTAGGGTACGGTGCTCAGCACGCCCACACCGGGCGCCGAGACTTCAACCTGGCTGTTCTTCTGCGAGAAATCGGCCACCAGTTTGCTGGTGTCGATCGCCGCCACAGACACGACCGTGTCATACGAGGCCGGGTACGAGTAGGCCGTGGTGCCTTCATTGCCGGCTGCCGCAATCGACAGGATGCCGTTGGTGTTGTACAGCGTGGCGAAGCCGTTCTTCTCGGTATTGTTGGCGCGCGCCCCGCCCAGGCTCATGCTGATGATCTTGGCCCCGGCGTCGCGGCACTTGTAGGCCGCGTCGATCAGGGTTGACGAGTAGGCCCAGGCGCCGTCATCGCCGAATACGCGCACGCTGTAGATCTGCACCGTGCCGGGGGTCACCCCCAGCACGCCCAGGCTGTTGTTCACCGCGGCGATCGTGCCGGCTACGTGCGTGCCGTGCCCGCTGCCGTCGGTGCTCCAGGGCAGGTTACCGTTATACCCGCTGACCGATACGCCCTGCAGGTCTTCGTGCCCGGTGTAGAAGCCCGAGTCGATGATGCAGATCTTCATGTTGCTGCCCGTCACTGCGCCGGCGTCCACCACCCCATCGCGGTTGGCATCCCACACATCCCGCGCCTGAACCATGTCCACACCGTACGGCACCACCTGTCCAGCCGGGGCCGCCAGGCTGCGCGCCGCCCGGGAGGGCTGGATCGAGATCGGGAAGCGCGGGGCGTCCTCTTCAACCAGCACCACGTGCGGGTTGCGGCGGATGCCGTCCAGCGCCGCCGCCGGCAGGCTGACGGTGAAGGTGTCCAGGTCATTAAAGGTATAGTGGAACTCGGCCCCGGCGGCCTGCAGCGCGTTAGCGGCCTGCGCCTTGCTCCCGTGCGCGAAGGTGACCATCACGCGCACTTTCTCATTCCCCACGCCGGCGGTGACCGGAATGGAGACGAACAGGCTTAACACCAGGCTTGCGATCATGAAGAGCGTAAACACGGTCCAGCGTTTCATCGACTTATGACTCCTCTGTACGAAACGGATGAAAGGAACTCAGGCAGGCGTATTATTCCCACACCTGAGTACCGCTGTTATATCCCTTCTCGCCGATTATGTCAATATAAGTTGAAATTTAATAACATCCGCACGCATTAAAACATAATACATTGCGGTCACCCTGCAGCCGCAATGTATTATGCAAAAATCAACATCCACCATGCGCCCTACTTCGTTTGCGCATCCTTTATTGCATTACCGCGGGTCAGCCGGCGCGCTTGCGCTCCAGGTCCAGGATGCGCTGCAGGATCGCCAGCGTGGCGGCGTAGGTCGGGTCCATCCCCTGGTACGACAGGCTGCCTGCTCCCAGGTTTTTGCCCTTGCCCAGCGGGGTATCCGAGGCGTAGTGGATAAAGCCCAGGTCAAACGGGATGCCGTACAGGTTGACGATCTCGTTGGTCGGGTGGCGCTGCGGGCGGAACATCTCGTACACCGCCGAAAGGTACGGCCCGGCCTCCATCTCAATCACCGTGTAGCCCTCCCGGTAGAACACGTCCATGTACTGATGGTTCTGCAGGAACGTGCCCTGCACGGTGACCGACTTCTGGTTGTCAAGCACCGAGCCGTAGGTCAGGTGCGGCGCAACCGAGCCGGCATTAAACGCGTTCGGGAACAGGTAGGTGTTGTGCGAGTGCTCGTCGTGCACCACATTAGAGATCATCACGTCGCCGATCACTGCGTTCAGCGTGGCGGCCTTGCCCATCACGTACACCCCCAGCATCTCGCCCACGTGCGACGAGACCTCCGCCAGGATGTCATATGCGGAAAGCCCCAGCGGGTAGTCGATATTCAACACCAGCGCATCGCTGCGGCGCAGCGCTTCGGCGGTGCGTTCATCCAGCCCCAGGCGCGGGTCCACGGTGGCCGCGTCCAGGCTGGACAGGCGGATCACCTGAGCGTCCACATCAAAGGAGCGCTGGCTGCGCACACGCAGGATGCCCATCGAGCGCTCGTGCGCCAGCTGCTGGCGGATCGACTGCCGCCCGGCTTCAGACTGCTGGTACTTGCGCAGCACGTAATACAGGAAGTTCTCCCGCCCGCCGCTGGCGACGCCGTTCTGGATATCCAGCCAGTCGCGCATCAACCCGCCGTTGCCGGGGCGCTGCAGGTAGCCGACCAGCTTCTCTTCGCTGCGCAGGGCGAACCCCGACAGCACGTTGACCAGGCTGTGCGTGTTGGACGAAATGAAATACACCGGGCGCTCGCGCAGCTCGGGCACGGCGTGCTGGATATTTTCCCACCAGCTGTTGCGCGCCCGACGGTACTCGTTCAGCGAGCTGCTCAACAGGCGCACGCGCAGATCCAGCGGGGCGTGGGCAATGCGCTCCAGGTTGGTGATAAAGGCGCTGTCCCAGATGGCGTACAGGCGGTCGATGTCTTCGGGGTTGACGTTGAGCATCTCCGCCAGGCGGGTGAAACCGGTGCCGCGCGCCATGTCGTCCAGCGAAATGCTGGACGGCGTACGGCGCAGCAGGTCGTGCAGCTTGTTCCACTCCAGCTGGTAGGCGGTCAGCAGCGGGATCACATCGTCAATATCCGAGCGGCTGGCGATGTAGCAGGCCAGGGTGCTGCTGCCGTTGTACAGGCAGCGCCGCCGGCGGGCCGGCGCATAGACCTCTTCCCAATCGCAAAAACCGGGCAGACCGGCGCGTTCAAAGATCTCGGCGCTCTGCCCCAGCACCACCTGGCGCACATCGGGCATACAGGCCGGCAGGCGCAGGATCGAGTAGAGAAAAGCCGACATATCCGGCTGCATGCTGCGCGCCAGCGGGTGCAGCAGCGAGTTCATCCCGCCGTGCACTTCTTCAAGCGAGCGTACCTTCACCTCTGCGCTGGAGCGCAGCAGCGAGTAATAGGTGCGCTGGTACAGTTCAACTTCTTCAGATTCGGTGGTCGGGACGGTGCGTTCCATAAGATTGGCTAACGCTGCGAGCGCCGCTTCGGCTGGCGCACTTCGGGTGAATCCATTGGGCTGTAGCGCTTCGGACCGACAATGCTGTAGATCACCGTGTAGATCAGCATCAGCAGCCCGCTGCCCAGCACCAGCAGGATCGTCGCCGCCAGCAGGTTAGCATAGACGTGGGTCAGCGTCAGGCCCAGCTGCGGCACTGGCACGGTGTTCATCAGGTTCGCCGGCAGCGGGTACCAGTTCTCGGTCATATTGGCCTCCACCAGCAGATGCGCAATGGCATAGGCCACCGGCGGGGCCACCAGCAGCAGGATACACCCGATGCCGCGCCAGACGGGGTGCACATCATACGGGCGCTGCGGCGGGGGGGTCTGGCGAGTGCTGTATTTACCCATGGGAATCCCTCCTAGATCTGGCTGGCCCGCTCGATGGCCTCGACGATCCGGTAGTAGCCGGTGCAGCGGCACAGGTTGCCGGTAATGGCCGACTGGATCTCCTCACGGCTGGGGTGCGGGCGTTCCTCCAGCAGCTTGGCCGACGACATCAGCAGGCCCGGGGTGCAGTAACCGCACTGCACCGCGCCGGCGTCAATGAACGCCTGCTGAACGGGGTGGAGTTGATCGTCCTGCCCCAGGCCCTCCACGGTGACAATCTCGGCGCCGTGAGCGCGCACCGCCGGCACCAGGCAGCTCATCACCGCCTTGCCATCCAGGAAAACGGTGCAGGCGCCGCATTCGCCCTCGGCGCAGCCTTCCTTGGTGCCACTGCGGTGCTGGTGCTCGCGCAGGAAGTCGAGCA
>JBJSYW010000477.1:0-11503 GCA_046089985.1 Chloroflexota bacterium | reverse complement strand
GTGCTGGTGCAGTTCGGGTTGGTGACGATGCAGCCGCTCCAGCCGCGCTCCCGGCGCTGGCGCTGCACCAGCGCAACGTGCTCCGGGTTGACCTCTGGCAGCAGCAGAGGTACATCATTTTCGGCCCGGAAGGCCGAAGCGTTTGAGCAGACCGCCACCCCAGCCTGGGCGAACTCCGGCTCCACCTGGCGCGCCAGCCCGGCGGGCAGGGCCGAGAAAGCCACCCGCGCCGAACCGTCCGGTTCCACCGGTGTGACGGTCATCTCGGCCGCCCAGCCCGGCATCGCCTCCGGCAGGATCCAGCGGCACACATCGCCATAGCGCTGCCCGATCGAACGATCTGAGCCGGCCAGCGCGACGACTTTAAAGCGCGGGTGGCGGTCGAGCAGCTGCACAAAGCGCTGGCCCACGCTGCCGGTAGCCCCCAGGATGGTGACGGGGATCTGGTCTGGTGAAATGTGTGACATTTTATACGGCTCCTATTGGGGTTTGGCGCGCCACTCGCGTTCCAGGATGGCATACCAGTCTTCGTCGGCCCAGCGCTCTTTGTACCACAGGCTCTCCACCCAGCGGCCTTCGTGGCGGAAGCCCAGCCGCTCCAGCAGGCGGATCGAGGCCTGGTTGGCCGGGTCGCAGTTGGCGCGTACACGGTGCAGGCCCAGCTCACCGAACAGGTAGTCCAGCAGGCGCGCCGCGGCTTCGCGGGCGAAGCCCTGCCCGTGGTGGGCGCGGGCCAGCGTGATGCCGATCTCTGCCTGGCGCACATCATACGCCAGGCGTTTGAAGGCCACATCGCCCAACAGGTTGCCGCCGGAGCGGGCTTCGATCGCCAGCTGGTACCATTCGCCCGGCGCGCCGGGAGCGGCGGCCTGCATGGCGCTCACAAACTGTGCGGCGCGCTCCAGGCTGTACGGCGCGTCCCAGCCCTGGTATTCGGCCACCAGCGGGTCTGAGCGGTAAGCGGCGAAGCCTTCGGCGTCCGGCGCAGCAAACGGGCGCAGCCGCAGGCGCGGGGTTTCAAGGATCAGGCGCATAGTTTTCCCTGGGTGCGAAAATGAAAACCGGGCGAGACCGCACCGCTGCTCGCCCGGCGAACCGACTCTTGGGATCGAATTATACCGATGGTGACCGGATTAGTCAAACAACAGTCTCGGCCTCGGGCTGTGGCAGCCGGGTGTGCCCCAGCGCGTGCAGGGCGATGAAGCCCAGCACCGAGACGGCGCAGATCAGCCCGCCCAGGTACCAGACCCAGTTCGGGTTGTAGTTGTCCAGGATCAGTCCGGCGGCCCAGCCGCCCACGATCGATGGCAGCGACCAGGTCAGCCCATAGACCGCCATGTAGCGCCCGCGCATGGCCTCCGGGGCGAACGCCGCCGCCAGCGACTGGCTGACCGGCATGGTGATCATCTCGCCCACGGTGATGAAGATGATCGCCACCACGAACAGCGCATAGCCGGATACAAAGCCGTACATCCCAAAGCCGATCATGTACAGCCCGGCCCCCAGCGCCATCATCAGCATTGGCGGGCGGCGCTTGACCTTCCCGGTGACCCACAGCTGCGCCACGACCACCAGCAGCGCGTCGATGCTCAACAGCAGTCCATAGCCGCGCGCCGGCACGCCGTGCACGTCGCGCAGGTAGACCGACAGGGTGTTGTACATCTGCTGGTAGACGATCAGCATCAGTATCGAGACGATGATAAACGCCATGAACAGCCCATCCAGCGCCACCACCTTGTAGCCCGTCAGGGTGCTCCAGAACGATTCGCCGGCCTGGCCTTCCTTGGGCTGCGGCCGGGTTTCGGCGATCATGAAGTAGATGATCACCCCGGTAATGCAGCTCAGCACCGCGTCCATGATGAACAGGGGCAGGTAGGAGCGGATGGCGATCAGCCCGCCCAGCGATGGACCGATGATCCAGGCCAGGTTGCCGGTGACGCGGAAGATGCCGAACCCATCCGCGCGCTGGCTCTCGGGCAGCATGTCAGCCACCATGGCCGACTGCGCCGGCCAACCCACGCTCGACAGCACCCCCACCACCACCGACACGGCATAGATCATCGACAGCGAGGTGGCGAAGCCCATCAGCAGACTGCTCAGCCCGCTGACCACCAACCCGAACAGCAGCAGCGCCTTGCGCCCGAATTTATCCGAAAATGCCCCGCCGGCAAAGCTGCCGATCAGCCCGAACAGCGAAAAGCTGCCGCTCACCAACCCCGCCTCGGTCATTCCCACCCCAAACTTCTCGGTGATGTACAGCGCGAAGAATGGGAACAGCATGGTGCGCCCCAGGTTGTCGACAAAGGATGCGCCGACCAGGATCCAGAAGCGCAGTGGAAAATCCGTGAAAGTTCTGCGTACTCGCTCAAACATCAGTCAATCCTCAGACCGCCCATTATAGACCTTTTAGGAACAAGGTTAACCTCCAAAATTCCTATATTTTTCTTACAGTCATCCGGTAAACTATACTTCCCAGGAGGTAGCTTATGGTCGCTGAAAGCCAATCCACTGCTGCAATTGCATTCAAGGCGGAAACCCGCCAGCTGTTAGATATCCTGATTCACTCTCTGTATACCGAGCGTGAGATCTTCCTGCGTGAGTTGGTCTCAAATGCATCGGACGCGCTGACGCGCTTGAGCTTCGAGCAGCTCACCAACCATGATGTGCTTGACCCCGACGCGCCGCTCGAGATCCGCATTACCGGCGATCCCGAGGCCGGCATGCTGACCATCAGCGATACCGGGATTGGCATGACCGCCGACGAGATGGTCGCCAACCTGGGCACCATCGCCCGCTCGGGGGCGCGCGAGTTCCTGCAGGCCGCTGCGGCCGGCGGGCACAGCGTCACCGACCTGATCGGCCAGTTTGGCGTGGGTTTCTACTCGGTCTTCATGGCGGCCGAGTGGGTGCGGGTAGTTTCGCACTCCTACCGCCGCGACGCCCAGGCCGCCCAGTGGTTCTGCACCGGCGAGGACACCTTCACGGTGGAGTCGGCCGAAAAAGAGACCCGCGGCACCACTATCACGATCAAGCTGAAGGAAGACGCCAAAGAGTTCGCCCAGGCTTCCCGCCTGAGCGCCGTCATTCGCAAACACTCCGACTTCATCCCCTACCCGATCTTCATCGGCGACGCCGCCGAACAGGCCAACCGCCAGTCGGCCCTGTGGCGGCAGAGCCCGCGCGAGGTCAAGCCGGAGGACTATGCCGAGTTCTACCAGCAGATGACCCTGGATTTCGAGCCGCCGCTGGTGTACGCGCATATGTCGGTGGATGCCCCGCTGCAGATGTACGCGCTGCTGTTCATCCCCGCCAGCCCCGAGCGCAGCATGTTCTCGCTGCGCAAGGAGGACGGGCTGAAGCTGTATGCCCGCAAGGTGCTGATCCAGGAGTACAACCGCGACCTGCTGCCAGAATACCTGGGCTTTGTCCAGGGTGTGGTCGACAGCGAAGACTTGCCGCTCAACGTTTCGCGCGAGTCGGTCCAGTCGAACCGTGTCATGGCTGGGCTGAAGAAGCTGGTCACCGGCAAGGTGCTCGACACGCTGAAGAAGCTGGCGGCCGATGACCCCGAAACCTATGCTAAGTTCTGGGCGGCTTATTCGCGCTACCTGAAGCAGGGCGTGGCGATCGAACCCGGCGAGCCGGAAGCGCTCTACCCGCTGCTGCGCTTCCACACCACCGAAGACCAGGCCAACTGGAGTTCGCTGGATGATTACGTCAAGGCGATGAAGCCTGACCAGAAGGACATCTATTACCTGATGGCCGACGATGATCGCTCGGCGCTGGTCAGCCCGCACCTGGATGCCCTGCGCGCCCACGGCTACCCGGCGCTGCTGATGACTGACCCGGTGGACGCCTTCCTGCTCACCCGCCTGACGCGCTATCAGGAGCACGCCCTGGTCAACGCTGCCGCGGCCGATCTGCCCGTGCCGGAGGCGGCCCGCCAGGCGCAGGGGGAAGACGCCCCCGCGCTGGCCGAAAGCGAGCACGCCGGCCTGATCGAGCGATTCAAGACCCTGCTGGGCGAGCGGGTCAGCGATGTGCGCATGACCGACCGCCTGACCGGCTCGCCGGCGCGCCTGGTGGACCCGCAGGGCGCGCCGAACCAGGAGATGCAGCGCGTCTACAAGCTGCTGAACAAAGAATTTGACGCGCCGAAGAAGATCCTCGAACTGAACCCGCGCCACCCGATCGTCGCCCGGCTGGCTGCGCTGGGGCCGGGCCACCCGCTCGGCGCGCTGGTGATCGAGCAGGTCTACGAAGACGCCCTGCTGGTCGAGGGCCTGCACCCCGACCCGGCGGGTATGATTTCCCGGATTCAGAAGATCATCGAGGCGGCTTTAGTATAATAGAAGCACAGTGCGATCTGTACAGGTGGGGCAGGGCGGCCGCAAGCGGCGGGCCGCCGCCCCGCCTGCCGCCCACAATCTCCCGGGAGGTCCGCGATGGGCGCTGCTGAGCCAGGTCTGCCCCTGGCGTTTGTCCTGATCCCCCTTGTCCTGCTGCTCACCGTTGGCGGGCTGTTCCTGCTGTCTCGCATCTATCGCAGAAAATCACTCCAAGGGCTGGACCGCCTGCGCCTGGATTGGCGGCGCTTTGACGCCAATTACAGCCAGGTGGTGGCGGTGGCGCGCGAGTACCTGGAGGACGCCCAGGAGCCGTTCCTGACCCTCAATCGCAATCTGCAGGCGGCCCTGGAGCGGCTGGAGGCGATCGCCGCCCCGCTGCGCGGCCGGCGGGTGGCGCTGCGCCAGCGCGCCAACGACCTGGGCAAGAACCCCTGGCGGGCGGTGATCGGCGCGCCGTATCTGTGGTATCTGCTGTATCGCGACCTGCAAAAGCTGGAACGGGCCATGGACCAGGCCTGGAGCGCGCTGGAGGCCGCCCTGGGCGTGGAGCAGGACCTGGCCGAGATCGGCTGGAAGACCGCCCAGTCGGCCCGGGCGGCCCTGGGGCTGCAGCGCCAGGCCGATGAACTGCTCGGCAGGCTGCGGGCGCAGAAGCTCACCGGCGATGCGCTGGACCAGGCGTCCGGCGTACTGCGCCAGGCCGCCGGCGAGCTGCACGCCCTGCCGGCCTACATCTACGAAGCGGACGAACAGGCGGTGCTGGACCAGGCTGCCCACGATGAGATCGTCCAGGTCCACGCTGCGGTGGCAAACGCCCGCCCGGCGCTGGAAGACCTGATCCGCCGCGCCCACGACTGGCAGCGCCAGGCCCAGGCGGCCTCTGTGAACGTGGAAGGGCTGCGCAAGGCGCTCAACGAACTGCAGCAGACCCTCGATAACCTGCCCAAGCCAGTGGACGCCGAGCCGGCCCGCCGGCAGCTGGACGGGATGGAGCAGGCGGCGCGCACGATGGAGGCCACGCTGACCCGCCTGGAAGTGGACAGCGCCGCCCTGCTGGCCGAGCAGGCGCTGCGCGCCGCCCGGTCGGCTCAGGAATTAACCGGGCAGCTGCGCCGCGCCCGCCGCGACCTGGCCTCGCTCGAAACGGTGCTGGAAGAGCTGCCGCCGGGCTTCAAAGACCTGTCGTTGCGCATGGCTGCCCTGGGCGGCAAGAGCATCCAGCCGCTGCAGCTGTCGCCCAGCCTGGAAGCGCTGGCTGCGCTCAACCGCCAGGCCAACCGGCTTGGCTCGGCCGGGCGCAAGCGCACCCCGGAAGCCATCCTGGATGACCAGGCCGCCGCGGCCGGCATCCGCGCCCGGCAAAAGGAGCTGTCGGCCCACCTGCAGGAACTGGAGGTTGCCCACGCCGAACTGACCAGCCTGCTGACCAGCCCGCCGCTGAACGAGCTGCCTGCCTGGCTGGCGCGCGCCCGCCGGCTGACCGGCGAGGCCAACGCCTATGCCGTCGAGAACTGGTCGCGCGGCGACGCCCCAAGCGACCTGCCGGCCGAGCTGGATGCGCTGGCCCAGGCGGCGGCTGCGGTGGGCGTGCTTTCCGGCGCGGCCTCCTCGGGCGGCGCGCCGGTAGACCCGTCCGGCGCGCCGGTAGACCCATCCGGCGCGCCGGTAGACCCATCCGGCGGCGGAACCGGTGTACCGTTCACCGGCAGTCCCGCGCCATCCGGCAGATCCCAGCCGGGCGGTGGAGAAACCGGCCCCGGAAGCGTCGGGCCTGTGGGCGGCGCCCATGCGCCGGCCGGCCCGGCTGCCAGCAGCGCTTTCCCAACCGGCGGCCCATCCACCGCCGGGCGTCACCCGGGCGGGCGGCGTACCGGCTCAGGCCGGGTGGCGCCCGGCGCCTCGAGTGGAGCGCCCGGTCTGCCCGAAGACGCCCTGCCGGAGCGCCTGGAGCAGGCCCGCCGCCTGGCCGGCGAAACCACCCGCCTGGACCGCCGCCTGGAGAACATCCGCATTCGCCTGGAAGACCTACGCAGCGCGGAGAGCGCTGCCCGCGAGCTGCTGGAGAACGCTGCTCGCCGCCTGGGCCAGTTCGAATTTATCGTGCGCTCGAACAGCCTGCTCTCCAGCCTGGCCATGGCCGAGCTGGATCAGCTGCGCAGCCAGCTCAACGGGCTGCTGGATGAACTGGGCCGGCGCGGCGAGAGCGCGGTGGACCGCAAGGCGCGCCAGGCCGGGCAAGTGGTTGCCCGTTTGGAAGCGGCGGCCAACAACTGGTTGGAGCAGCTGCAGGTGGGGGCGCGCGAGCAGGTGGGCGAGATCTCGTCCATCCTCCAAATGTTGGGGCAGATTGCCCCGTTAGAAGAATCGGCGGTGGACAAGGCCCAACAGCTGCTGGAGGATGCCCCGGCCAACCAGGCCGCCGGTCGCAGCGGGCGCGGGCGCTACCCGCTGGATGAACTGCCTGCCCGCCTGCGCCAGTCTGGCGAGTATTGGGAAGCCTGCACCGCGGCATTGAATGCGCTGGAAGACTTCCAGCCGCTGATCGACACCTACCAGACAGCCAACCAGCGCCGCGGCGAAGCTCGCACTGCGCTGAGCGAGGCCACCACCTGGCTGCGCCGCAAGCGCGCCTGGCCGCCCACTACCGTGTCGTTGGACGCCGAGCGCCAGGAGATGGAGCGGGTCGAGGCCGAGTGGCAGAAGCTGCGCGAGAGCAGCACGCGCGCCATCGCTCGCACGGCCCAACTGGGCGGGCTGGCGGCCCGCTACCAGGCCCTGGCTGACCGCATCGGCCAGGCGGTTGAGCGCAGCGCCCGGGAGGAAGAAGAAGTGCTGGCGCTGGAGCAGCAGGTGGACGATCTGGCCTCCACCTGGCAGGACCTGTACCAGCGTCACGCCGAGAACGTCACGGCTGCCGGCGAGATCGAAGGCATGCTGGCCTCGATCACCCAGGAGCACGAGGCGTTGAAGCGCCGCTATATCGCCGGCACGCTCACCTTCCAGGCCGCCGTGGATGCGCTGAAAGGGCTGCAGCGCCAGCTGCGCTACTTCCAGGCCAAGATGGATGAAGGGCGCGCCCTGGATATCCGTGGCAACATCATCCGCACCGTCGACAGCCGCCGTGACCGCTTCATGGGCTGACCCGCGGCTGGGTTTGCCGCTGCGCGCTGGGGTGCAGCAGTGGCGCACAAAAAACCAAATTTCCTCTTGCGGAAAAAGAAGAAAGTGGTAAAATACTCGACGCTCGTTTACAAGAATTGCCCTCGTAGCTCAGTGGATTAGAGCACTTGCTTGCGGAGCAAGGGGTCGCGTGTTCGAGTCGCGCCGGGGGCGCCACAGCTAACAAAAGAGCACCTTACTGCGAGTTTTCGCCGGTAAGGTGCTTTATTGTTATTCGGGGGAACGTCAAAAACAGCCCGTATTGGAGAGCACTATCCGGACATAGCAATTGCAGCAGGTAAGTGCTCTTTCCCACATTTTGCAAATCTGTTCGATCAGGGGGCGCTCCCTGTCTTCATCCCTGCCCGCCGGATGCAATCATGTAGCGGAATTTATTTTCAAGATGATATATTCTGCAGAATCCAGCGAAGCCAGCCTCTCCCGCAGAGCATACAGGGTGGCCTGCACGCGGTTAGCCAGCTGCAGCCCTTCACCCAGGTGGACGGGCGGCTGGCGCGCCAGTATAGATGCACCGGGTTGGGGATGGTGCTGGTCAGTCGGCTGGTTGAACTGCACGCCGGGCAGGTGAGCGTTCAAGTCGACCCCGGGGAGCGGCAGCCGCTTTACCCTCAGCCTGCCGCTGCTGCAAGATGCTTTAGCGGCGCTCCTGATCCGCCCGGCAGTTTAAGAACCGATTAAGCGATGGTGATCATTTGATTGTATGAAACATTGACCGGCCCTGCCGTCTGTGTTAAAATCCTCTGTTGAGCGCTGATGCTTCCGAAGGAGACTCTTCATGATGAAAAAAGCTTCGTTGTTGATCCTGCTGGTGATCGTGCTGTCTGCTGTCTTAACTGCGGCTGTACCGATCAAGATGCTGCGCCTGACGATCATCAATAAGTCTGACTATGACGTTTACGTACAGCTCGAAGGCTCCAGCGTCAGTGAAGCGTTCTACTACTTGACCGTCCCAACCGGCAGCCGCGACGAACCGACCGTCAAGCTCTTCACCGTCCTGTCCGACGTGTATCAGCGCACTACCTGGCAGTGCGACGGTTATAAGAGCAGCGGCACGCTGGCGATGCTGAGCAACCTGCGCCTGACCTTCACCCCCTGCTTCGAACGCAAGTACATCATCCAGTGGCATCACACCTACCTGGGCTGGGATGAAGGCTGGCTGCACTTCTACGGCATCGGCGACCCGCGCACGGAATACTACTTGAACCCCTTCTCGGGTGAGCCGGGCCAGGAGAAAGTCACCGCTTTCCGGTACCTGGCTGTTGGGGCGCCGCAGTGGGGGACTTCGTATAAGTACACCGGTTACTGGTCTTGGGGCTGCGTGACCTACTACTGGCGCTCGCGCTCCTGGCGCACCCCGGTCGGCTGCGACTGGTTCTACCAGTACTAGACTCCCGCCTGTCCAACCAAAAAGCCCCCGATTTGTGGGGGCTTTTTGGTTGGCCGCACCCGGCGCGCTGTGGCTCAGGCGATGAAATCGGGCAGCGGGTGATAGCGGAAGCCCTGCCGGTCGACCCGCCCGAGGATGAACTCGTCGCCTTCGTTGAAGAACACCGCTATGGCGCGGGCCGGATCGTCGCCCAGCAGCGCCTGCGGCGGCAGGTCCTGGGCGATGCGGGCGGCAGTCAGCCCGGCATAGGCCAGTGGATAGCAGGTTTCGACGATCCAACCCACGTCCGGATGGGTATACTCCCCCTGGGCGTTGGTCAGCTCGGATTCGGCCAGCCCGGCCATTTGTGCCAGCACCGAAGACGGGGCCGGCGCGGCCTGGCTGTGGTCATACGCCTGCCAGTCGTCATCCCCAGCCGGCGGGCGCAGCGGGCGCAGGAAGGCCAGCCACATGGCTTCCCCCAGGTCGGCCAGGCGCCAGTGCAGCACCGCCACATCCTGCGGGCGGCGGGCGATTTCGGCCGCCGCCCAGGATTGCAGCGCGGGCAGCTCGGCGGCGAAGTCCACCTGGCGCAGCCGGTCCCATACCGAGTGCGGGGCCAGCGCCCGGGCCAGCCGGTCCAATTCCAGCATGCCTTGCGCTACCGGGCTGCCGGAGTACATCAGCTTGACCGCCTGGTAATAGGCCTGGATGGTAATCTCGTTAAAGCTCATGCCGCGCCTCCTCTGCGAACGATGGCCTGGGTGGAACCAGGCCCAATCACCGGGGAATTATATCCGAGTTGTCACCAGTGCGCTGCCCGGGCGGCATTATAATACAGGCGGCCGGTTGGACGGCCGCAGCCCCATTTTGCCTGTTCATAAAAATAAAGGAGGTCGCATGCCAAAAACCGTTGTGATCGCCGGCGCCCTGGATACCAAGGGCAAGGAATTTCTGTTCGTTAAAAACCTGATTGAAAAAGAAGGACTGAACACGCTGGTGGTCGATTTTGGCGTGATGGGCGCTCCCGATTTCGCGCCCGATGTCACCCGTGCAGAAGTGGCGCGCCAGGGGGGCGGCAGCCTGGCCGATTTCGCCTCCGGGCAGCACAAAGACGCGGCAATGAAGCTGATGACCGCCGGGCTCAAAGCGGTGGTCAAACAGCTGCACGCCGAAGGCAGGCTGCATGGTATGCTGAGTATGGGCGGCAGCGGCGGCACCTCGATTGCAACCGCTGCTATGCGCGAGCTGCCGGTGGGCGTGCCGAAGGTGATGGTCTCGACGATGGGCGGCGGGGATGTCTCGGCTTTCGCCGGCGCCAAGGATATCACCTTCATCCCGTCAATCGTGGATGTAGCCGGTATCAACAGCATCAGCCAGGCGATCTACGCCAACGCCGCCGGGGCGATCAGCGGGATGGTTAAGATCGAGCGGCCCGAAGCAGCCGAGGTCAAGCCGCTGGTGGCCGCCTCGATGTTTGGCAACACCACCAAATGCGTCGACCGGGCGCGCGGGATCATGGAAGCGGCCGGCTATGAAGTGCTGGTCTTCCATGCCACCGGCGCCGGCGGGCGCACGATGGAAGGGCTGATCAACGACGGCTACATTGTGGCCTCGCTGGATATCACCACCACCGAGCTGGCCGATGAAGTTTGCGGCGGCGTGTTGAGCGCCGGTCCCGAGCGCTGCCTGGCGGCTGCCCGCCAGGGCATCCCGGCTGTGCTGGTGCCCGGCTGCGTCGATATGGCCAACTTCGGCGGCATCGACAGCGTGCCAGAGAAATACCGCTCGCGCACCCTGTATGAGTGGAACCCGAACGTGACCCTGCTGCGCACCAACGTCGAAGAGAACCGAAAGATGGGCGCCATGCTGGCTGCAGCCGCCAACGCCTCCGCCGGGCCGGCGGCGGTGATCCTGCCGCTGCGCGGCGTATCGATGCTGGACAGCCAGGGCGAGCGCTTCTGGGATCCCGCCGCCGACCAGGCTTGCTATGACGCCATCCGCCAGAACCTGCGCCCCGGGATCGAGCTGATCGAGGCCGATTGCAATATCAACGATCCCGAGTTCGCCGACCTGTGCGCTCATACCCTGCTCAAACTGCTGCAAAAATAAAGAAGGAGACCCAAATCATGGCATTCATCACCCGTGAAGAAGCATTGAAGCGCCTGAACGCGCAGTGCGCCGCCGGCCGGCCGATCGTCGGCTGCGGCGCCGGCACCGGCATCTCGGCCAAGTGCGCCGAATCCGGCGGGGCCGACCTGCTGATCATCTACAACTCCGGCCGCTATCGCATGGCCGGGCGCGGCTCGCTGGCCGGCCTGATGGCCTATGGCGATGCCAATGCCATCGTAGTCGAGATGGCCGCCGAAGTGCTGCCGGTGGTCAAGAACACCCCCGTGCTGGCCGGTGTGAACGGCACCGATCCGTTCCGCCTGATGCCGGTGTTCTTGAAGCAGTTGAAAGAGATGGGCTTCACCGGCGTGCAGAACTTCCCCACCGTCGGGCTGATCGACGGCAGCTTCCGCGCCAACCTGGAAGCGACCGGCATGGGCTATGACAAGGAAATTGAAACCATCGCCGAAGCGCACCGGCTGGACCTGCTGACCAC
>JBJSYW010000476.1:0-3878 GCA_046089985.1 Chloroflexota bacterium | reverse complement strand
CGGCGAGCCGGCTCTCCGGCTGCCGCAGCGCCAGCAGCGCCAGCAGCACCGCCAGCGCGCTGCAGTGCATCAGCAGCCCGTCCGGGGCGATCCAGCGCGCATGGTAGGCCACCTCCCAGGAGGACAGGAAGATCGCTCCCGCCAGCAGCGCCACCCAGCGGCGGCGGCTCAGCAGCCAGGCGATCCAGGCCGTGTAGATCGCCGTCGCCAGGCTGGCTGCCAGGAAGATCACTCGGGTGCGGATCAGCGTCGGCGGGCTGCCGCCGGCGTTATAGCGCGGCGGGCGGCGCGAGGCGTACACCTGCAGCAGGTCGCCTGGGGCCTGCCCAAGCCGGCTCAGGCTGCCCAGCAGGCTCAGGTCGTAGCTCAGCGACGGGTAGTTGTACCACACCGGCAGCGGGACGCCGCTCCGGGCCGTGTCCGCCAGCGAGCCGATCAGGCGGTGCTCGTCCCAGTGGTAGCCATAGTCGATCCCCAGCAGGCCGGTGAAAAAGCTGAACAGCCACAGCAGCAGCAGGGCTGCCCCGGGTAGGGCCTTACGCAGTGACTCCATCTTGATCTCCCCCGTGAATGGAATGCCCGGCGCAGCAGGCGCGCTGTGCTCCGGGCGGCTGTTTACCGGCGCGCGACCGCGCCCGGGCAGGTCAGCCGGCCGGCGCGGCGCCGGGTTTCTGGGCCAGCCGGGCGCGCACCTGCTGCGCCAGCCGGCGCGCCCGCAGCGGAGCGTCGCCCAGGTGAGCCGAGGCGTCCATCAAGCGGCACAATTCCGCCTCGGGCAGGAAAGCCAGCAGCTGCGGGTCGGCCGTCACCTGGGCTGCCAGCGGGTTCTCGGCGCCGTTCTGCAGCGCCTCCCAGGCGATGAGCGCATGGCCGCGCAGCCGTTCGTGCATCTGCTGCCGGTCGGCGCCGGCCTTGGCAAGCGCCATCAGCACGCGCTCGATGGCTGCGAACGGTCCATAGATCTGCAGGTTGCGCGCCGCCGCGGCCCGGTTGAGCACCAACCCATCGACCAGGCGCTGGGCGGTGCGCAGCAGTTCGTCGGTCGCCAGGAAGGCTTCCGGTAGCAGCGTGCGCCGGTTGGCCGAATCGTCCAGCGTGCGCTCCAGCAGGGTGTGGGCGGCGTTGTCCCAGGCCAGGCGCGGCATGCCCGCCAGGGCGCGCGCCAGCGAATCGATTTTCTCGGCGTTGATCGGATTGCGTTTGAACGGCATAGCCGAAGAGCCGACCTGGCGCTTGCCGAACGGTTCGCTCCATTCGCCCACCGGCGGCGACTGCAGCAGGCGCAGGTCGAAGGCGAACTTGTACAGCGAGCCGCCCAGCCCAGCCAGGGCCGAGACCACCGTGTAGTCCTGCTTGCGTGGGTAGACCTGGGTGGCGACCGGGAAGAACGGCAGGCCGAGCGCCGCCGCCAGGCGCTGCTCGAACTCGGGCAGCTGCTCGACGCCGATCAGCTCGGCATAAGCCGCGCTGCTGCCCACTGCGCCCTTGAACCCCTTGCCGCGCAGCCCGCGGCGGGCGGCCGTGAGCGCTTCGAAGTCGATCAGCAGGTCTTGTGCATAGCCCGCCAGGCGGTAGCCCAGCGTGGACGGCTCGGCCGGCTGCAGGTGCGTAAAGGCCATCAGCGGCGTGTCCGCCTCGGCTTCGATCTTTCCGGCGAAGCTCGCCAGCAGCCGGCGCAGCCCTTCCAGCACCAGGTCCAGCGAACTGCGCATGCGCAGCGCGTCGGCGTTGTCTTCGATATCCATCGAGGTGGCGCCCAGGTGCAGGATGCGCCCGCCCAGCCCGGCCTGCTCGGCGAAGGTCTTCAGTTCGGCCATCAGATCGTGGTGGATCTCGGCCTCGATCTCCAGCGCCCGCGCCACATCCACCTGCCCGGCGTGGGCGCGCAGGTCGTCCAGCTCGGCCGGCGATACCAGGCCGTAGCCAGCCTGCACCTCGGCCAGCGCCACCCATAGGCTGCGCCAGGTGCGCCGTTTGTTGGCTTCACTCCATATCTGGCGCATCTCGGGCGAGCCGTAACGCCAGGTGAACGGGGACAGGTAAGTGTTGTAATCGAGCGCCATGCCGCTATTATAATAAGGAAACAGGAGATTTTATGTTACCCACCAAAATTGTCGTTATCGGCGCGGGGAGCGCCTCCTTTGGCTTGAACACGCTGGGCGCGCTGCTGCGCAGCCCCAGGCTGCAGGGCACGCGCCTGGCTCTGGTGGACCGCAGCCCAGCCTCGCTGGACCGGGTTGGCCGGCTGGCTGAACGGATGAACCGCGAGTGGGACGCCGGGCTGCAGATTTCGACCCATGCCCACCACCGGGAGGCGTTGGAAGGGGCCGGTTTTGTGGTGCTGGCGATCGAAGCGCCGCCGCGCGAGCCGCTCTGGCGCATGGATTATGAAATCCCCTTGAAGTACGGTGTGCGCCAGCCGTATGCCGAGAACGGCGGCCCGGGTGGCTTTGCCCATGCCGCGCGCAACATCGGCCCCGTGCTGGAGATCGCTCACGATATGGAGCAGCTCTGCCCGCAGGCCTGGCTGATCAATTTCACCAACCCGATGGCGCGCATCTGTGACGCAGTGGCGCGCTATACCCGGATTCGCGTGGTGGGGCTGTGCCACCAGATCCTGGTTGGGTATGCACTGGTGGGGATCGCCCTGGCGCAGGACCTGGGCATCACCGTGCCGCCGGGCATCAGCGGCGGGCATGCCGATCCGCAGGAAGGGCCGCTGCGCCGCCACGTGGTGCACCAGGCGCTGCCGAAGATCGCCATCCAGGCCGCCGGGCTGAACCATTTCACCTGGATGCTGGCGCTGCACGATCGGCGCAGCGGGCAGGATTTATACCCGCTGTTCGCCCGCCGCTGGCAGGAACTGCCGGAAACTTTTGAACCGCTCACTCGCCGCGTCTACCAGGCCTTCGGGCGCTTCCCGATCCCCGGCGACGAGCACCTGTGCGAGTATCTGCCGTGGGCCAGCGACCCGCTCACCCGCCCGTGGGATAAGTACGCCATCAGCCTGTACGATTGGGACACCTGGGACGGGCTGCGCAGTGAAGGGCATGCGCGGATTGAGCAAATGGCGGATGGACGGCTGCCGATCGATGCGTTGAAGGACGCCGACAGCGAAGGCGCGCTGGAGGTGATCGAGAACGTGGCTGGGGCAGGCGAGCACTACCACCTGGCGTTGAACCTGCCCAACCAGGGGCAGATCCCCAACCTGCCGGAAGGCGCGATCGTCGAGACGCCCGGCTGGATCAGCGGGGCAGGGGTGCAGGCGGTCGCTGCCGGCCCGCTGCCCGAGCCGGTTGCCGAGCTCTGCCGGCGCGAGATCGCCGTCACCCGCCTGTGCGTGGACGCCGCCGTGCACGGCGACCGGCAGGCCGCCCTGCAGTGCCTGCTGCTGGACCCGGTGATCTCCGACCTGGATGTGGCGAGCCAGATCCTGGACGATTACCTGGTCGCCTACCGCAAATACCTGCCGCAGTTCTGGCAGGCCTAGCCGCCCAAGCGCCGCGGAGCCCGCTGTGCCTGCGCATTCCAACCGTCCCCGCTCCGCCGCTCGCAAGCCGCAGGGCCGGCCGACGCGCGGCAAGACCGCCGTTAACCGCCTGCGCCAGGTGGACCATTTTGTGCTGCGCTATGACCCCGGGCTGCTGACGCGGTGGGACGGCGCGTATGCCGGCGCGCTGGTGGTAGACCTGGGCTATGGGGCCGAGGCGGTGACCACGCTGGAGATGGGCGAGCGCTTCCACCGCCTGAACCCGCGGCTGCCGGTCCTGGGCGTGGAGATCGACCCCGAGCGCGTGGCGGCGGCGCAGCCCTTTGCCACGCCGCAGATCTTCTTTCGGTTGGGCGGCTTCAACCTGCCGCTGCTGCCTGGCGAGCAG
>JBJSYW010000475.1:0-13215 GCA_046089985.1 Chloroflexota bacterium | reverse complement strand
TGTAGATCGAAGCGGTGGTGCCGGCGATCGTATCGACATCGCGCACCGCCCGGTCCAGCACCAGGGCATTCTGCTGGGCGATGCCACGGTTAATCTGCACCAGGTACTCCTGCACCTGGCTGCGCAGGCTGCTCGACGAGGTGTCCTGGGCGGTGCGGATCACCGAGCCGGCCGAAGTCAGGGCGGTGAGCAGCAGGACGACCAGGGCCACGACCATCAGGCCGACAGCCAGCACCAGCAGGCGGGTGCGAATGGAAATGCCGCGTGCTTCGTCCATTATGACCTCCACTCCGGCTGCAGCGGGGCTTCCACGCTGCCCGCTTCACCCAGCTGGATGAAGGTGCGCCGTGCGCCGAGCGCTTTGCCCAGCTCGCGCACCGTGCTTTGCAGGATGGCCTCCATATCGACCGAAGCGCGCATTTCGCCGGTGATCAGGTTGATCTGCTGCTCGCGGGCCGCCAGGCGCTGGGCCTCTTGCAGCAGGCGGGCGCTTTCCAGTACCAGGGCCAGCCGGTCGCCGATCTCATCCACCAGTTCGACCAGTTCGGGCGGCACGCCCGGGGTGTCGAAGCGCAGCTGGATCACGCCCACTGCCTGGCCGCGCAGCCGCAGCGGCACCGAAAGTAGGCTGCCGCGCGCTTCTCCGGCAGCCGGGGCGACCAGGGCGGTGTTCTGGCGCAGGGCCTGCCGCGCATGGGCGGCGGCGGCGTCTGCCGCAGGATCGTCCGGCATAGCGCCGGTCTGCAGCGGGGGCAGCGCTTCCAGCCCGCTCTCGCCGGCCGCGGCAGAGGCTGCCCGGCCGCGGGCAATGCGGTAGCCGGCGGCCTGCTGGCGGCTCAAGCCGCTCCAGGCCTGGCGGGTGAGCTGCGCGGAAGCCTGCTCCAGCTCGCTGACGCTGCGGTTCAACTGGCTGACCAGCCGGGCGTTGTTGATGGCGATGGCCAGCTGGTCGGCCAGCAGCTGCAGCACGGCGATATCGCCCTCATCAAAAGCGTTTGGGCGGTCGCTTTGCACATCAAGCACGCCGATCACCGTCCCACCCAGGCGCAGCGGCACGCCCACCTCTGAGCGGGTGTCTGGCAGCAGCGGGTTGTTGTAGTACATAGCGTCGGCGCGCACATCCTGGGCTACGTGCGCCTGCCCGGCGGAAGCGGCAGCGCCGACAATGCCGGTTTGCCCCACACGCAGGCGGTGACCGGCTGCGAGCATGTGCTGCCCGGCTTCGCCGGTGGCGGCGCGCAGCACAGCGAACTGGCGCTCGTCATCGATCAGGAATACGCCGGCGTGATAGAAATTGAAGCGCTGCAGCACCAGTTGGACGGCGCTCTCCAGCAGCCCCTGCACGTCGGTAGCCACAGTCACATCGCGGGCGATGTCGGCCACGGCGCGCAGCTGGGTGGTGCGGCGCTCCAGGTCCTGGGTGCGTTCGGCCACGCGCCCTTCCAGGCTGCCCACCAGGCGGCGCAGTTCGGCGGCCATGGCGGTGAAACTGCGCGCCAGCAGGTCCAGTTCATCCGGGCGCTGGCCCTGGGCGCGCTGCTCGAGCCGCGGTGAAAGCCGGCGGCCCAGGTCGCCCTCGGCGAAAGCCTGCGCCACGGCGGTGAGCTGCCCCACCGGCCACAGGGCCCGGCGGATGATCCAACCCAGCAGCAGGCCGATCAGCAGCAGCCCGGCCAGCGCTCCGCCGGTGGCCAGGGCCACCTGGCTGCGCTGGGCGGCCAGCGTGGCGCTGCGCTCCTGGAAGATGTCCACCACCCCGACAACCTGGTTTGATACATCGACCAGCGGGAAGGTGATCACGGCGTAGGCGCGCTCGTCCACTTCCAGGCGCGAGGTGAGCGTTTCGCCGGCCAGGGCGCGCTGATAGGCGCTGACCGGGGCGAACAACGGCTGCTGGGCGGTTCCAGCCAGCAGCACCAGTTCGGGGATGACCCCGTTGATCATCTCATTGGTGACCGGAAAATTGGCGGCGGCCATCGCCTCCCGGCTGAGCGAGATCTGCCAATCGCCGCCATAGCGGGCTTTCAGGTCCAGCAGAGTGGGCCGGGCCAGGCTGATACCGATATCCACGCTGCCGTCCTGCCCGCCGCCCTCCAGGTAGGCCACGCCGCGCAGGCCCAACCCGTCTTCGGCCATCTCCAGACCGGAACTGTCCTGGCCGGTGGCGTTGGTGGTCAACACCGTCTTGCGGGTAGCCGACAGGTCGTCGCCATAACGCTCGATCTGCTGCAGGCGCAGCAGCACCCGCGCCGGGCTTTGCACGTACTGCTGCTGCGAGATGCCATACAGGGTCTGGGTGCTCTGGTAGGCGTTGAGGGTCAGCGTGGTCAGGCGCAGCCGGTCGCCGGCCGAGAAAGCCTGTACCACTTCCGGGTTGGCGGCCAGCTGGCGGGCCAGCGCCAGGGCCACGTTGGACTGGCTGCGCAGCTCTTGGGCGAAGACCTGGGCCTGGTTGGTCAGCAGGCGGTCTTCCTGGGCCTGCAGGGCCAGTGCGGCATTGGCGGCGAAGAACACCGCCAGCGCCAGCAGCAGCAGTGCAAAGACCGCCAGGGTGGGCAGCAGAATCTTACGCGCGATGACCATGGCCGTCCTCCTCCTGGCTGGCAAGCATGACCGCCGCTTCGAGCACGGCCGGGATCTCGGCCAGGCTCAGCGCGGCGCTGCGCAGCACCCCGTCGGCATCCAGCGAGCGGGCAATCCCGGCTGTCAGGCGGTTGATCAACTCCTGGCGGGCGGCGCGCATCTGGGCTTCTTCGAACAGGCGGGCGCTCTCCAGCACCTGGCCCAGGCGGTCGCTGACCGATTCAAGCAGCGACCGCTCGGCTTCACTGAGCTGCTCATCCCTGGCCCATACGTCCAGGGCGCCGATGGTCTGGCCGCGCACCCGCAGGGGGACGCTGTATGGCTGCGCTTCCCCTGCCGGGGGGGCGCTGCCGGCGGTCAGCGGCTGCAGGCCAACCCCATCGGCCTCGTAGCCGACCAGCGGGCTGGCGGCGGTGAAGCGCTGCCAGGCCTGGCGGTCGATCTGCCCGTAGGCGGTCTGCAGTTCATACAGGTTCTGCTGCACTTCCTGCAGCAGGCGGGCGTTCTGGATGGCGGTGGCCAGCTGGTCGGCCAGGATTTGCAGCACTTCCAGGCTTTCCTCATCGAAAGCATTGGGAGCGGTCGACTGCACGTCGAGCACGCCGATCACGCGCCCGCCGCTTCTCAGCGGCAGGGCGGCTTCGGAGCGTGTCTCGGGCAGCAGCGGGTTGCGGAAATGGGTGGCGTCGCGGCCGGTGTCGAGGGCGATGCGCGGCTCACCGGATTGGGCGGCGAAGCCCACCAGGCCGGTCTGGCCGATGCGCAGGCGGTGGCTGCGCGCCAGCAGCTCGCGCCCGGCCTCGCCGGTGGCGGCGCGCAGCACGGCGTATTCGCCGCGTCCATCGTTCAGGAAGATGCCGGCGTGATAAAAGCCGAAGCGGTCGCGGATCAGATCCACGCCGGTTTTCAACAGGCTCTCCAGGTTGGCCGTGGAGGCGATATCGCGGGCTACCTGGGCCGAGACCTGGATCTCGGACCGGCGGCGTTCCAACTCTTGGGTGCGCTGGGCCACGCGCTGTTCCAGCAGCTCATACGACTCACGCAGCCAGGTGGTCATCAGCGCCAGCGCGCGCGATAGGTCGCCCATTTCGTCGTTGCGTTCCAGTGGAACGATCGGGGTGATGTTGCCGCCGGTTTGCTGCCCGGCCTTGATCGACTCGACGTCACGGGTCAGGCGCTGCAGCGGTTGGATGACCGTGCGGCGCGCCATCCAGACGATATAGCCGGCTACCGTCACCGCCAGCAGGCTGACCAGCGTGGCGTAGATGCCCGCCAGCCGGCGCAGGCGCTCCACCTGGGCGGCGCGTTCGGCCAGGTCGGCCTGGATGTTCGCGTTTAGCTGCGAAAGCAGGCGGGTCAGGCGGGTTTGCAGGCTGTTCAGCCCCTCCTGGCGGCGCAGCTGGGCCTGGCCCACCTCGCCCTGCAGGGCCAGGTCGTACACCTCGCCGGCCAACCGGCGCGTATCCTGGCTGATCTGTTCCAACTGGTCGACGATCTCCTGGTTAGCAGCGGCGCGCTCGCTGGTCGAGCCGATCGGCGCAGCAGCCAGGGCTTGCAGGCTGGCCTGCAGGTCGCCCAGGCGGCTGTCCAGCGCCATCTGCCCGCTGGTTGACAGTTCTTCGGGCATGGTCTGCAGCACGGCTACCAGCGAGAACCAGCTCAGTTCGACATCCGAGACCTGGATGGCCTGCTCTGCGCCGGAACGCATCGAGCCGACCGCCTGGCCGGTATAGGTGGCGTACCACAGGCCGATGCCGCTGGGGGCCAGCACAAACAGCACCATCAGCCCGAGCAGTACGGCGATGCGCCGGCCGAGCGAAATGCGCCGGGCGGCGGTGGGGTAGTTGTCCGGCCGCCGGCTGGCGGGGTAGCGGCGCGGCGCGCCGCGCTCGAGCGTGGGCTGCAGCCCAGGCGCAGGGTTGATCATCGGGCCTGCCCTCCCATTTCAGTCTCGTTTTCCGAGCGGCTGCCGACGCCGCTTTCGTCCGGCCGGCCCAGGCGCAGGCGCACCCGGGCGAGGTTGGCCGACTGGACCAGCTCCTGGACGGCGGTGCGCATCACCGTTTCCAGGTTCAGCGAGCTTTGCAGCTGGGCGGCGATGCGGTTAATCTGCTCTTCCTGGCGGGCGCGTGTCTGGATCTCCTCCAGCAGGCGGGCGTTCTCCAGCGATTGGGCCAGTTGGGCCACCGCCGCGCCCACCAACTCCTGCTCCTGCGGGGTCCACGCGCCGCTTTCCGGTGGGCGGCGCAGCTTCAAGCGGCCCAGGCGGCGGCCGCGCAGGGCGATCTCGGCCTGCAGATCGCCGCCGGTTTCCAGTTCGGCCGGCGCTTCGGGAATGCCGTCTACCAATGGCTGCAGCCGGTCGCCTTCCATGGCGTAGCCCAAGCGCCCCCCGCCCAGGCGCTTCTGCCAGCCCTGGGTCAGCTGGCGCCCGTACAGGTTCTCCAACTCGCGCACCGTCTGGCGGCTTTCTTCGATCAGGCGGGCGTTCTCGATTGCCAGCGCGACCTGGTCGGCCAGGATCTGCAGCGTGGCCAGGTCTTCCTCGCCGAAAGCGCCGGTCTTCTTTGACTGAACGTCCAGCACGCCGATCACGCGCTCGCCGGCTTTTAGCGGCAGCGCCACCTCGGAGTGGGTGTTGGGCAGATCGGGGTTGTTGAAGAACACCGCGTCACGCCCGGTGTCGAGGGCGATGCGCGGCCGGCCGGAGGCCGCTACGTAACCGACGATGCCCACCTGGCCGACTTGCAGGCGGTGGCCGCGCGCCAGCATCACCTGGCCGCCGTCCGAATTGGCCGCCTTCAGCACGGCATAGGACACCGCCGGCTGACCGGAAGCGCCGGCGCGCTCGCTTTCGATCAGGAAAATGCCGACGTGGTAATGCCCCAGCCGCTCGGAGATGCGCCGGGTGACGTCGGACAGCAGCTGGGCCGGGCTGCGGATGGCGGCCGCCTCGCGGGCCACCTCGGCGGTGACCTGCAACTGCTCGCTGCGGCGCTCCAGGTCGCGCGTGCGCTCAGACACGCGCTGCTCCAGCCCGCTGATCAGTTCGCGCAGCTGGGCATTCATCGAGTTGAAGGCTTCGGCCAGCAGGCCCAGCTCGTCTTCGCTCTCGACGCGCGCCACGGCAGCCAAATCGCCGCCGGCGATGGCGCGGGCGGTGTCGGTCAGCACCTGCACCGGGCGCAGCCCCTGGCTGACCGCCGAAGCAGACAGCGCCAGCAGGGTCAGCGCGCCCACCAGCATCACCACCAACCCCAGCCCCTGGAAGGCGCGGATCGGCGCCAGCAGGCTGGCCTCGTCCTGCTGCACCACCAACCCCCAACCGTTGGTCAGCACGTTGACCTGGGCGCGCCAGCTGAGACCCTGCTCGTCAGTGAAGCGCAGGCTGCCGATCTGCCCGCTGCGCAGGCGCTGCACAGCTGGGGCGTCTTTGAACGAGGTGCCGGTCTTGATCTCGCGGTCCGAGTGGGTCAGGATGTAGTTGCGCTCGTCCACCAGGAAGACCTCCCCGGTGCGGGTGAAGGAGGTCTGCGAGACCAACCGGCGCAGCTGTTCCAGGCGGGTGGCGAACATGGCTGTGCCCACCACCTGGCCGGAGCGGTCGCGCACCGGGGCGCCGAAGATGATCACCGGTTCGCCCACTTCGCTCTGCAGGCTGACCTGGTAGCTGATATCACGCCCGCTGCGGGCGCTGACGAACCAGGCCTGGTTGCTGTAATTGGCCGGCGCCCGGCCGTCGCTGCGGGCCAGGTTTTGGCCGGTCAGGTCGGTGGTGCCGGCCAGGTAGATGTCCGGGTAGGTGGCCACAAACGCTTGCAGCACGGGCTGCTGGCTGGCGGGGTCCATGCCGGTCACTTCACGATCCTGGGCCAGGGTTTTCAGGGCGCGCGAGTTGAACGCCAGCCAGATCTCGATCGATTCCAGGGCGGCCCGGTTGGATGCGGCCAGGCTCTGGCTGGCGTCGCGCTCCAACTCCTGGCGGGCCTGGTCGGTCAGGAACATGGCCATGGCGGCCAGCAGCGGGATGGAGGTGATCAGGATCAGGGCGGTCAGGCGGCTCACCAGGCTGCCGCGCGGTGGGCGGCGCTCGGCCGTCAGCCCGCGGAAGGTGATGGTGGAGTAGGTCAGCATCACCAACAGGCTGGCTGCCAGCGCGCTGATCAGCGACAGCAGCGGTTCTGACACGGCGATCGTGGTGGGCGTCAGCACGTTCACCACCAGCAGGGCGCGCGCCACACGGCGCTGTGCGGCCAGCAAACCGCGGTCGATGAAGGCGCAGTACAGCAGGAAGGCCAGCATCCCCAAGCCCACCAGGCCGAAATTCACCAGGTAGACCAGGAACGACAGGCTGCCCTGCAAATACCGGCCGGCCGGGACGTAGCCGCTGGAATAGGCAGCCGGGTCCAGCCCGCTGTAGAAGAGCGGGGCGGCCTGTGTGCCGTGCAGCACCAGCCGGTCGAGCAGGGTGAGCAGCAGCGGCAGGGCGGCCAGCAGCAGCAGGCCGTAGACCGGCAGGCGCAGGCGCGGGCGGTGCAGCCAGTCTGGCTGAAGTAGGGCCACCGCGGCCAGCAGCATCACCGGCGGCAGGGCGGCCTGCGTGACGGCGATGATGCTGCTGCCGAACAGGGCCGCCTGATCATCGGCGGCGTTGGCCAGGCTGCCCAAACCATAGGTGTGGGCGGCCAGGATGAACAGCATCAGCCCGGTGTAGCGGTTGCCCGACTGGCGCGGGTTGAGCACCACCACGTATAGGGCGACGATGAACTCGACCAGCGAGAGGAACCAGGCGCTGTACTGCAGGATCTGCTCAGTCGACCACATAGCCGGCCTCCTCGGGCGCTTCACCCGGCCAGATCTCAATCCAGCCCTGGTTGACGCGCAGGCTGCTGCCCAACTCGCGCAGGATGGTTTGCAGGATGGTGTCGATATCGCTTGACGACCACAGCCGGCTGGTGATCTGGGCGGCGGCCTGCTCCTGCTCGGCCTGGCGGCGGGTCTCTTCCAGCAGGCGGGCGTTCTCCAGCGCCAGGGCCGCCTGGGTGCTGACCGCCTCAGCCAGCGCCTGCTGGGCGGCGGTCCACTGCACGCCGGGCGGCGCTTCAATCTCCAGGCTGCCGATCACCTGCTCGCGCAGGCGGATCGGCACCAGCAGCCGGCCGGCTTCACCCGGCGCGCCGCCGTCGGGCGCGCCGCCGGACGGCTGTGCGGCCGCGGCCGCGCCGGCGTGATATTCGTAAGCCATCTCGCCGCGCGACTGCTGCACCCCGGCCCAGCTGCTCTCCAGGTAGGCGCGCTGCACCCGGCGCACCTCCTCCAGGCTGGCCTGGGTGGCGCTGAACAGGCGGGCATTCTCAATTGCAGCCGCCAGCCCATCGGCGATGCCCTGCAGGACGGTAATATCGTCCTGGTCGAAGGCCGATTCGACCTCGGATTGGACGGTCATGGCGCCCAGCACGCGGGCGGGCTGCGGCCGGTTGGCCAGGCGATCCAGGGCGCTGCCCCACTCGGCTGCGCCGCGCCGGGCGGCCGGGCGGCGCTCGCGGGCGGCTTCCACCTCGCCCGCCAGGATCGGCAGCGCCAGCTCCGAGCGGGTGCGCGGCAGGTATGGGTTGCTGAAGCGCACCGCTTCCTTGCCCACATCCAGGGCGATGCGCGCCTGGCGGTTGGCGGTGGCCCAGCCGATCATCGAATCGCCGCCCACCAGCAGGCGGTGGTTTTCGGCCAGCATGCGCTGACCGGCTTCGCCGGTGCCGGCAGCCAGCACGGCGTAGCGCGCCCCGCTCGCCATGTCGCCGGCGGCGCGGCCGGTCTCTTCTACCAGGAAAACGCCCACGTAATAGGCATCAAATCGCTCGCGCACCAGTTCGCACACCTGCGGCAGCAGCTGCTGCAGATCCAGCACCCGGCTCAGGCTGCGGGTGATCTCGGCGGCGGTGCGCAGCTGCACCAGGCGGCGTTCCAGCACCTCGGTGCGCTGCCGTACGCGCAGCTCCAGCCCGGTCTGCTCCACGCGCAGCGAGCGCGTCAGGGCGTCCTGCTGCTGCAGGCTGCGCTCCAGCCCGTCGACCAGGATGGCGAACGAGCTGATCCCGGTGACGGCCACCAGGGCGAAGCCCACCACGGCGGTGACCCAGGCCGAAATGGCCCCGGCGGCGGTTGGCGGGGTGGATTGGATCTCGATCACGCCGGTTAGCGCCAGCGCGCCGGACAGCAGCACCCCGCCCACGCTGAGCAGCACCCCGGCGGTACGGCTGTAAGCGCCGCCCAGCACGGCGGCGAAGAAGGGCACCAGCATCAACAGCAGCCGGCCGTTGCCTTCCAGGCCGCGGCTCATCAGGGTGGCGGTGCCGCCGGCCAGCAGGATGCCGGTCAGCATGCCCATGCGCAGCGAGTAGGACAGGCTGCGCTGGAAGGTGAAGATCATCAGCGCGGCGATCATCAGCGCATAAAAGGCCAGCGTGCCCCACAGGGCGTTCTGGATGATCAGCGGCAGGTTGGCCAGCAGCAGCGCCACCCCGGCCAGGCTGGTCAGGATGTACAGCCGGTTCAGAATGCGCCGGCGAAGCTGCAGCAGGGTGTTGGAGGCCAGCAGCGGGGTGGTGTTCTGCAGCCCGCCGGTTTGCGGGCTACGATCGCCGGCGGGAGCCGCCGGACCGGGACCAGGCGCGCCGGGCAGCCCGGACCCATCGGGCTGCGCAGAGTCGTCGCCGGCCTGGCCGGGGGTGCGTTTCATGCTGAAAATCGACAGCTTCATGCTTCAGCCTCCCGGGCCGGCGCAGCGTCCCATGTGCTGCCGTCCGGCGGGCCTTCATCCGGCGCGCCGCTGCCGGGCGGAGGTTCAGCGCTCGGCGGGACGTTCTCCGGCCCGCCGATGCGGATGGCGGTGCGCTGCGCCCCCAGCGTGCGGCCCAGCGCCTCGGCCGTGGTCTTCAAAATGCCCTCGATATCCACCGCCCGGCGGATGCTGGCGGTGATCTCGTTGATGGCCTGCTCCTGCTCCACCTGGGCGCGGGTGATCTCCAGCAGGCGGGCGTTGCGCACCACCACCGCGGCCTGGTTGGCCAGCGTGGCCAGCAGGCGCTGGTCGTCGTAGCTGAAGCGCTGCTCCTGGCGGATATCCTGCACGATGATCACCCCCAGCACCTGCCCGGCGAAGACCATCGGCGCGCCCAGCCAGCTGTGGGCGGCCTGCCCCACCTGCTTAGAGCCGATCTGGGCCGACATTTCTTCCACCTCCTGGCGGCTGCGCAGCAGCAGCGGCTCGCGGCTGCGGATGACGTGAGCGGTCAGGCTCTTCTCGGCCATGTGGAAGGTGTCGATCAGCAGCCGGTGGCCTTCTTCAATCATGTAGGGCACCTGGATGTTGTTGCCTGGTTCGTCATACAGCAGGATGGCGAACGAGCTCAACTCGCCCATCACGGTCAGCACCTGCTGGTGCAGCGCCGGGTAGAAAGCGGCCATATCGGTCTCGGCGGCGATGGTCTGGCTGATCTGCCAGATAGTCTCCAGCTCGGCCAGGCGGCGGTTCGCGCCCACCTGCTGGCGGACGCGCTCCAGCGCGGTGGTGACCAGGTTGAGCAGGTTGACGTACGGTTCGAGGATCGCCGGGCTGAGCGGCGGGGTCTGCATGCCGCGCAGCGCCGGGCGCGGTGGGCGGCCGAGCACCAGCACACCCAACATGCGCAGCGGGCCGCTGCCCTCTGCCTGGCTCACCGACGGCACAAAGGCGGCCGATTCCGCCCCCAGGTATTGGGCGGTCTGCAGCAGTTCGAGCGGGGCAGTTACGCCGCTGGGGTCCACCCCGGTGAAGATCTTCTCGGCCCGGCTGTCGGCTTCCTGCACCGCCCGGCCCAGGTCGTCGATCGAGACCGGGGCCCACTGGCGGGCGCGGAAGTACTCCTCCACCAGCAGCAGCAGCAGCGGCGGCGGGCCGGCCAGCGCGCCGGCGGGCGAGGCGGGCGGCTCGCGCCGGCCTTCGATCAACTGCAGCCCAGCCGCGCCGCCGGCGCCTTCCGGCTGCACCAGCAGCGCGCTGACGAACGGGGCGCCCTGCAGGGCAGCCACCGCCGCCTCCAGCACCTGTGCGGCGGTTTCGGCCTGGGCCACCAGGCGGGTGGTGGCATACAGCGCCTCGGCGCTGCCGCCGGCGGGCGCCGGCAGGGTTAGCGCCGGCGGGCTGCCGGCCGGCGCGGCGGGGCGCGGCAGCGCCGCCGTGGCTGCGTCGGCTGCGCCGGGGGTCATACAGGTCAGCGCCATGCCCAGCAGGTTGGCCAGGTTTTGCAGCTCACCCAGGGCGCGCACCGAGAACGGGCCCAGGCGGTTGTCTTTGACCTTGCTGGTGGTATACAGGTCGATTGCGCCCAGCAGGCGCTGGCTGCCGTCGGGCATGCGGCGCAGCACCGGCAGCACCGCTTCAAACAGCCCGGTCTCGGCCAGCGGAGCGCCGCTCTGGGAGCGGCGTGAGGCGATCGCCTTGCCCACCAGCCAGTCCATCGTGGGGGTCTGGTCCAGGTTGATGCGCGCCTCGCTGAAGCGGGCGGCCAAACCGGCGGGCAGGGTCTCCACCGTTCCGGCGGACTGCACCAGGGTGACGTACTGCGCGCCGCCCGGTTCGCTGCGTTCCACCAGGTACAGGGCGGCGAACTGGCAGGCGTAATAGCGGGCGATCATCTCCAGCGCGCCGCGGTACAGCTCGCCCAGGTTGGGGGCGGCTTCGATGATCTGGCCCATCAATGCCAGCGACTGCGGTTTGCCGCTGCCGGCGTCCTGCGCGTCGCGGATCGAGAGCATGTTATAGACCTCGCGCAGCTCGTCGGCCATCTCGTTGAACAGCCGGCCCAGGTCGCCCACTTCGCTGGGGGCGGTGGGGTTGGCGCGCTGCTCCCAGTTGCCTTCGACGAAGCGGCGCATCACGCCCACCAGGTCGTGCATCGGGCTGCCCCAGCGGCGGCTCTCCAGCCAGGCAGCCAGCGCCAGCAGGCCGGCGACCAACAACAGCAGGCCCAGCCCGATGCGCTGCGCCAGCAGCGGCAGGGTCTGGACCTGCGGGCCCAGGTAGGTATAAACCAGCCCGGCAAACAGCGCCAGCGGCAGCAGCCCGGCGCACAGGATGAATACGAACAGCCTGCGGGCCATACGGCCGCGCGCACGTTCGGGGGAATCATGATTGGCCGGCGACATGCAGGTTCTCCTGGTCGGGTTTCTGTGCGTACCTCTTATATGAGGGATTATCCATCCCCGTTCAGGATCTGGGAGGGGTTTTTCCGATATTTAAGGGTCGAATTTACTTTCACTTAACCCAGCTCCCACACCGGCTCTCCAGCCAGGATGCGACGGATCTGGTCTGGGAAGAGGTCCGGGTCGAGCGGTTTGGCGATAAAACCGTCGAAGCTGGCCTCGCGGGCTTTGCGCAGCTGCTCGGGGCTGGCTTCGGCGGTGACGGCTACCACGCGAGTCTTCTTCAGCGAACCCGAAGCGCGGATTTTCTGCAGCGCTCCGAAGCCGTCCTCGTAGGGCAGGCGGATATCCATCAGGATCAGGTCCAGGCGCGGCAGGGTATCGGCGTACTCGACCACTTCGTAACCGGAGGTCTTCCACTCGCAGTGGATGCCCATATAACCGAGCAGGCGGGCGATCAGGACGAAGTTGGCCACATTGTCTTCAACCACCAGGACGGTCATGCCTTTGGTGCTGGCCTGGCTGGCGGCGGGTGATCCGGGGGTATGCTCCATAATGACTGCCGGCCCTCTACTTCTTCAGCGCCAGGAAGCGGAAGACCTGCCGGGGCAGGGCGTCCACATCGATGGGTTTCTGGATATAACCGTCGCAGCCGGCGTCCAGGCTGCGTTCGCGGTCGCCCTTGAGGGCGTTGGCGGTCATGGCAATGATCGGTACGGATTTCAACGCCGGGATGGCCTTTAAGCGCGAGGTTAGCGTGTAGCCATCGATGTCGGGCATATTGATGTCCATCAGGATCAGGTCGGGGGTTTGGGTTTCGAGGATCTTCAAGGCGTGCTGCGCGTTATAGGCCTCGATGATGGATAAACCTTCGGCCATCAAGATGCGCCGCACCAGCATGCGGTTATCGGCGTTGTCTTCGACGTACAGGATCGTGGCGTCTTGAGGGGGTGGAAAGAGGTCTGACATATTTAACCTATTTTAACCCAAAATTTAAGCGCGGGCGGAAAGTCGCCGCTATCATTTACGTAAGCGGAAATACCGTGGATGCGGCGCGCCACACACTTGAATTATACGTCGAAAAAGCCCGCTGTTGTGAAGCAACCTTCACCACAACGGGCTTTTTGTCCTTCTTAAGTTGTTTAGAGCGGGTGATGGGATTCGAACCCACGAATGTTAGCTTGGGAAGCTAATGCCTTACCACTTGGCGACACCCGCAGCAGACCGCTTGCTGCGCTCCAGGCAGCCGATGCTCCCGAAGTGCGCCCATTCTACCACCCCCCGGCGGGATTTGTCCACCCCTGAGACCGGGGATATTTCAACTTGAGCAGCATTGCTGCGCCGGGCTAGATCATCTTTCGGATCATGGCGAGCAGATTGGGCAGCGGCGCCGGTATGGCGATGTAATCCGTGGCGTCGGCTTGCAGGCAGCGCTCGCGCTGGCGGCAATTT
>JBJSYW010000474.1:0-3542 GCA_046089985.1 Chloroflexota bacterium | reverse complement strand
CCACCTGCTTGGCAACCGCGTGTTCTCCGAGTTCATCTGACGCGGCCGGAACAGCCAGAACCCCAGCCTAAGCGAACTTTTTCACCAGCCGCAGGATGGTGCCCCAGCCGCGCGTGGTAACCGGCGCGCCCAGCAGGCGCTCAAAAAACGGCGTGGCAGACAGCGGATGGCCTGGCAGACGGCGGACAACGCTCAGCACCGTGGCATGCTCGACCTGCACCACCTCCAAAGCCCCGCGCGACGCAGCCAGCGGCAGGGCCAGCCGAGCCGCCGTAGCGGCGGACATCAGCGTGGCGCTGAAATCATCCCACCCGGCCTGTTCATAACCGGCGAACGGCTGCGCCGCCGACAGGCTCACCAGCACCTCCAGGCGCTCGATAAACGCCGGTTCTTTCAAACCGCACACGCCCTGCAGCGCCTGGCAGGCGCGGTCGAGCGCGGCCTGGGCGTCCGGCTCATCCGCAGCCGAGAAGACCACCGTGCCGTTGGTCTGGAAAGAGCGCGGCTGCAACGCGCCGGCCTGCGCCAGCGCCGCTTCAAGCTGTGGGCGGGTTGGGCTGCGCGGCTGGCCCAGGTTGACGTTGCGGAAGAAGGCGACGAAGTCCATCTAGCACAACCGTCCGGCGCTTACATCGACCGGCGCAGCAGCTTGTGGGCCAGGTCGCGCAGCGCCTGACCGGCCTCGCCCTGCGGGCAGGCCTGCTCCAGCGCATCCAGCGCCTGGGTGGTCAGCTGATCCGCCTGCTGCTGGACGTACGCCTGCGCGCCATCCGCGGCCAGCAGCGCGGCCACCTGGGCAGCCTCGGCTTCATCGACCGGCCCCTGGCGCCAGCGACGGCCGAAGGCGCCTTGCATGCCCAGCCCGTACAGCACCGGCAGCGATTTCTTGCCCGAGACCAGGTCGCTGGCAGCGCTCTTGCCGGTGACCGCCGGGTCGCCCCAGATGCCCAGCAGATCATCCTGGGCCTGGAAAGCCAGCCCCAGCAAGCGGCCAAAATCGCCATACGCCTGCTGAACCCCGGCTTCGGCCCGGGCAGCGACCGCCCCCAGCCGGCAGCAGCAGTCCAGCAGCGCCGCGGTCTTGCCGCCCACCATCGGCCAATAGTCGGCCTCCAGCAGATCGCTGCGGGTCTCGTAGGAAATATCCAGGTACTGGCCCTGGGTCAGGTGCAGGCAGGTCTGCTGCAGCACGTGCGCCGCCTGCAGTGCAGCCGCCGCAGAGACGGTCTGCTCCAGGCGGAAGACAGCCAGGTGCGCCAGCGTGAACAGCGTATCGCCGGTATTGACCGCCTGCGCCACCCCCCAGCGCTTCCACAGTGTCTGGCGGCCGCGGCGCAGCGGGCTGTTGTCTTCAATATCGTCGTGGATCAACGAGAAGTTATGGATCAGCTCGACCGCCGCGGCGGCGGGCAGGGCCGCCTGCCAGTCGCCGCCGGCGGCCTGGGCAGCCAACATCACCAGCAGCGGGCGGATGCGCTTGCCGCGCGCCTCCGGGCCGGCCCCTTCACCCTCCCAACCCATGTGATAGGCCAACATCCCATGCAGCTCGCCCAACCCGGCCCCGCCGGCGCGTGCGACGGCCTGCTGCATCTCCAGTTCAACCGCTTCCAGCATCCCGGCTGTGTCCAGCATATCCCGTCTCCTTTATACCCGTACCAGCACGCCCTCCCGCCGGGCGGCCTCCAGATCCCCCGCCCCGGCGGCGAACAGGCACACCTGGATCTCGCGCCGCAGGTCGTCGATCACCTGCAGCACATCGTCCACGAACCCGCCGGCAGCCGCCTTCAGGAACGGCCCGGCCTGCCCGCCCAGGCAGGCGCCCAGCGCCAGGCACTTGGCGATATCGACCCCCGAGCGCAGCCCGCCGGAAGCGATCACCGGCAGGCCGGGGGCGTTCTGGCAGGCGATCAGCACCGCCTCAGCGGTTGGAATGCCCCAATCAATGAAAGCAGCAGCCAGGCGGCGCTGGCTTTCGGTGCGAGCACGGTGCATCTCCACCTGCGACCAGGAGGTGCCGCCCGCCCCCGCCACGTCGATGGCAGCTACGCCGGCCCGCTTCAACAGCTGCACGTCGGCGGCAGAGAACCCCCAGCCCACTTCCTTGGCGATCACCGGCACGCCCACCTGGCGGCAGACCTGCTCCACGCGCCCCGCCAGCCCGGCCCAGCGCGTGTCGCCTTCCGGCTGCACCGCTTCCTGCATGGCGTTGAAGTGCAGGATCAGCGCGTCGGCCTCAATCATCTCTACCGCCCGCCGGCACTCGTCCACGCCGTAACCGTAGTTGAGCTGCACCGCCCCCAGGTTGGCGAACAGCAGGATATCCGGGGCATAGCGGCGCACCTGGAAGGTCTCAGCCAGTTCGGGATGCTGCAGCGCAGCCCGCTGCGAGCCGACCCCCATCGCAATCCGCCGGGCCTGGGCCGCTTCGGCCAGGGTGCGGTTGATCAGCGCGGCCTGCTGCGCCCCGCCGGTCATAGACGAGATCAACAGCGGCGTGTCGACCTGCCGGCCGAACAGGCGCTGGCCCAGGTTCACCGCCTCCAGGTCAACCTCGGGCAGCGCCCGGTGGGTAAAGCGGTAATGCTCCAGGCCGGTGGTCAGCCCCGAGCGCACATCTTCCTCCAGGTTGATGCGGATATGGTCCGCCTTGCGAGATTCGATCTGCGTAACTTTTCCAGGCATAAGGTGTTCCTTCCGAGTGAGGCTATCTTACCACAACCCGTCCGGTTGCCCAGTTGCACGCCACAAACACGGAACGGCCGCGTTTCCGGGGCTTGACAGCCGTGGACACATGATTACAATTGGCAGGATATCGCCTGAAAACTAACCCTGTACGAGGAGGACCACGCAATGGCAGACACTTATAGTGATGTGAAGGCAGTCATCGTTGAGCTGCTGAACGTCCCGGAAGAGAAAGTGACCATGGACGCCCGCTTCCGCGAAGACCTGGAAGCCGACTCGCTGGACCTGGTCGAACTGATCATGGCCTTTGAGGACAAGTTCGGCGGTGAAATCTCCGACGAAGACGCGCAGAAGATCACCAGCGTCGGCGAAGCCGTCAAGTACCTGGACGGCCGCCGCGCCTGAGTGCTGCAGCAAGACCCGGCTGCACCCCAAATAAAAACGCCCGGACGAGCTTGCCGCTCACCCGGGCGTTTTTGTTTGGGCTATTTGAGCAGGTCGGGGATCTCTTCCGGGTGGCGGGCGACGCGCACGCCGGCGCTCTCCAGCGCCCGCACCTTGTCGGCTGCGGTACCGGCCCCGCCTTCGATGATCGCCCCGGCGTGGCCCATGCGCTTGCCGGGAGGCGCGGTCTGCCCGGCGATGAAGCTCACCACCGGCTTCTGCATATAGTCGGCAATGTATTCGGCGGCCTTCTCCTCATCGGTTCCGCCGATTTCGCCGATCATCACCACCTTCTCGGTAGCGGGGTCTTCATTGAACATGCGCAGGCAGTCGATGAAGTTGGTGCCATTGACCGGGTCACCCCCGATGCCGACCGCAGTGGTCTGGCCCAGGCCGATGTTGGTGGTCTGGAACAC
>JBJSYW010000473.1:0-18453 GCA_046089985.1 Chloroflexota bacterium | reverse complement strand
CTTCCCGCTCGCGGTGCCGCCGGCCTTCGCCCACGCGTTCTTCGTCGAGATCTTCGCGGCCTGGATCCGCTGCGTGCAGAAGGTGCACTTCTCCATCACGCCGCGCCGCCGCACGGTCACATCCGGGTTGAACTGCCAGTTCAACGGCTCGGGCATCTCCTGCGAAAAATCGTACCAGTTGAACTGGCGCGCGATGTAGGGACAGTTGTTGGCGCAGTAGCGCGTGCCGATGCAGCGGTTGTACACCTGCCCGTTGACCTGCTGGGCCTCGCTGTGATAAGCGGCGAACACCGGGCAGACCGGCTCGCATGGCGCCCGGCCGCACTGCTGGCACAGCACCGGACGGTAGCGCGCCATCACGTTCGGGTACTCGCCTTCCCAATAGCGTTCGATGCGGATCCACTGCATGCTGCGCCCGTAGCCGGCTTCATCTTCGCCCACGTAGGGCACGTTGTTCTCCATTGAGCAGGCCACCACGCACGCCTGGCAGCCGTTGCAGCGGTCCAGGTCGATCACCATACCCCATTTTGCTTGTACTTCTTCCATAATCTCACCTCACCTTTAGCCGTGCTCGCCCGTACCGTAAACGCCGGCCTTGCTCTCATACCGCGACAGGGCCCGCCGGCGGCCGGTAGCCGTCACCTTGACCCGGGCGGCCATAAAGGCCAGGCCGCCGCTGGCGTTGGTCTCACCGCCAAGCAGATCCAGCGGGTTGACGCCGCGCCCCTGGGCATAGCGCCCAAACGCAGTGTGCCCCTGGCCCAGCGGCACAGCCACCGTGTCCGGGCGGATCGCCGGGTAGAGGTACACCGGCACTTCGATCTTGCCGGACGGCGAACTGATCTCCACCAGGTCATCGTCGGTCAGGCCCAGTTCGTGGGCGGTCTCGGGGTTGATCTCCACCCAGGTGTTCCACATCACGGTCGTGGTTGGGTCGGGGGTCTCTTGCAGCACCGGGCGGTTGGCCTGGCTGCCATCCCCCAGATTGGGGTGCGGGAAGACCAGCAGGTGCAGCTCGCCTTCGCCAAACTGGGCCGCATCCACCTGCAGCGGGGCGTCCGCCGCCAGCATATTGGCCGGAGCCATCAACCCGCCGGACTGCTGCTGCCAGCCGCCATGCTGCAGCCACAGCAGCCAGAACTGCGCCGCATCCGGGGCGGTGTAGGGGCCGCCCAGGTCGTTGAGCTCATAGACCGTCTGCTGCAGGAAGGCGACTTCGTCGCTGAAGGGCAGGGCCGCGGCCGGCGCGCCGCCGGCTGCCTGCACCGCCGCCAGCAGCACGTCGGCGGTGGCACGCGTGTTATACACCGGGGTTACCACCGGCTGCAGGCCGGAGAGCGTGATGCGCCCGGCGCCGGTCTGCACTTTCTGGTAGCCCCAGGATTCCAGCGGGGTGTGATCGGGGAAGACGTAATCCGCCAGGGCGGCGGTTTCATCCATAAACGAAGCAAACGAGACCACCAGTTCGGCCTTGCCCAGCGCTTCGGCAAAGCCCAGCGTCTTGGGCAGGCTGAAGACCGGGTTGGCGCCGTGGACAAACACCGCCTTGACCTGCCCGGCGGCGATGCGCTCGGCCAGCCCAGCCATCTCGGCGGCGGTGCTCGGGCGCCCGTCCACCTCCGGGTGCAGCGGTGAGTCGGGCATCAGGAACAGCCCGCCGTCTTTGCCCAGGTTGTCCACCAGGCTGTTCAGGAACAGGATCGCTTCGGCGGCAGCCAGGCCGTTGGTGCTGCCCAGCGGGATGCCGCCCGGGATAGCCACCCGGCGCGGGGCGTCGCTGAACAGGCGCGCCAGCCGGCGCACGTTCGGCTCGGATACGCCGCAGGCTTCGCAGGCCGCAGCCAGATCCAGCTTTGCCACCGCCGCCGGCGGAGCGCCATTCAGGTTAATCCCCACCTGGTAGGCCAGCGCCTGCGCCAGGCTGGCTTCGCTGCCCGGACGGATCGGGAACCACTCGTCGGCGTTGGCGCCGGTCTGGCTCATGCGTGGCTCGAACTGCACCAGGTAACCGCGCTGACCGGCGTAGCCGCGCCGCATCACGCCGTAATCATAGGCGTAAGCCACCGGCGAAATCCAGGTCTCGGTGAAGTTTGCGCCGAACGAGAAGGTCACCTCGGCGCGCTCGATGTCGAAATAGGGCAGCTTGGGAGCGCCGAACAGCTTACGGGCGGCGTCCATCAGGGTCACCCGGCCTTCAAACTCGCCCAACCCGGTGTAGCGCAGCACGTTCATCCCGCCGGCCGCCTGGCTCATCAGGCTCACCAGGTCGTGCAGGTGATCGGGGAACAGGCCCATCACAAAGGCGATCTCCGCCGGCTGGTACTTAGCCAGAGCATCCTTGACCACATTCACCGCGGCGGTCCAATCCACGTCGGTGAACGCGCCGCTGCCGCGCCCGTTCTGCTGCAGCGGGCCTTTGACCCGGTCGGGGTTGTACAGCCCCTGCAGGGTGGCCTGGCCGCGGGCGCAGGAGTTGCCATGGCTTACCGGGTGGTCGGGGTTGCCTTCCACCTTGTGAGCGCGGCCTTCCTGGGTGCGGGCGATCAGCCCGCAGCCGGCCGGGCACTCGCCGCAGGTCGTAGCATACAGTACTTTCTGTCCCACCAGGGTATATTCGGGCATCTCGCCGTACGGCTGGCGGCGCACATAGCGGGCCGCCGGGCCGCAGCCGGTCAGCACGCTGGCCGCGCCGGCGCTGACGGCAGCCAGCTTCAGGAAGTCACGTCTGGAAACGGTTTTGCTCATTGCTTGCTCCTTTGCCGGCGCCTAGTGGTGGCAGGTGACGCAGTCGGAGAGCTTGACGAAGTTCTCCGGCGCACGCTTCTGGTGGCAGTCCAGGCACCAGCCCATGCTCATTTTGACCGGTTCTGCGGACATCATGCGGCCCACTTCGCCGTGGCAGTTCTCGCAGTTCAACCCGGCCCCCAGGTGCGGGCGGTGGGTGAAATAGACGAAGTCGGGCGCCAGCGCCACCGGCGCCCAGTCCATCTCCGGGTTGTTGTTCAAATAATCGATCACCGCCTGGCGCCCGGGGTTGCCGGTTGTGGGCAGGTTGTTATGGCAGCCCAGGCATTTGGACCGCGTCGGCAGCCCGGCTGCCTGGCCACGATCGGCCCCCGGATGGCAGTACAGGCAGGGGATGCCCTGGTTGTAGTGCGGCGTGTGCGAGAAGGCGAAGGGCTGCTCCGGCGCGGCCTGGGTGACCACCAACCCCACCACAGCCGCCAGCAGCAGCACCGCGACGATGGCTGCTCCCAGCCCCAGCAGGCGGCGCGGCTCAAACCTGACAGAAGAATTGGGCATAAAGTGCTCCTTTCTTTTTTTACCAGTTTGGTCTAGCAAATCGATCGCCAGCGATCGTTGTGGGGGAAAACTTACCAGCAGTTAATGAAAATCTCATCCTGGGACACTTAATTTTAGTACTTTGCCCCAGATTGTCAGGTGACAAATGTCACAAGCCATGCGCCCACGCGGGACGCCGCAGGATGATTTTTCTATGACGCCGGGCGGACGCCGGCGCGTCAGCCGGCAGTCGCAATTGAGCGAATCAGAATCCCAACCAGGAACAGCAGGCCCGCACCATACACCAGCATCGCCCGGCGCTGTTCGTCGCCGCGGGTAAAGGCAAACAACGCCGGCGCCACCAGCACGGCGATTACGCCGTACAGGATGTGCATCCCCCGCCCTACCAGGTTGCCAATGCCGCTAAAATAGAGGTATGCGCCTAACCCGGCCTGCGCCAGGTACAAGATTTCGGCAATCGCCAATGCCCCCCAATAGCTGCCGTCGATGCCCTGCTTGCGAAAAAACCGCCACAGCCCCCAGGCCGCCATGATCACCGTGTAGATCAACGCCGTGTTCGCCAGCCGCCCATGCACTTCGATCAGGGTCATCGCCTCTCCTCCTCTTGTGAAGCTGTGCACAATATTATAACCCGATTAATCCCCGCCGCCAAACGGGTGATGCCCGAATCACCCTCTTTAGCGGCTATTAATGACCGAATTTGTCTTGTTTCAAAGAGCCCGCTCCGCTATAATCCGGCCGAAATTGGGTCACAATCTTACTTTTGGAGGACACCGTATGGCCAAGGAGACGCCGCCATCAGCAGCCGAGAAGAAACCCATCAATCGCCGTGAGTTCCTCAATTTTGCCTGGCTGGTTTCGCTGGGCTTCCTGACCGTCAATGTGGCGGGGGTCACCTACCTGTTCTCGATGCCGCGCTTCAAGGAGGGCGAGTTCGGCGGCATGTTCACCGTCGGCAAGGTATCGGAACTGCCCCAGCCCGGCTCGGCCCCGGTCAACTTCCCCAAGGTCAAGCTGTGGCTGTCGAACACCGAAGAGGGCGTGCTGGGCATCTATAAGGTCTGCACCCACCTGGGCTGCCTGTACAACTGGGTCGACCAGGAGAACAAGTTCGTCTGCCCGTGTCACGGCTCGCAGTTCCAGCCCAATGGGCAGTACATCCAGGGGCCGGCCCCACGCAACCTGGACCGCTTTGTGATCCAGGCCGTCGACCCCAACTCCGGTGACGTGCTGGCCGAATCGACCGACGGCACGCCGATGCCCGTGCCCGGCAACCCGGAAGCGCTGATCCGCGTCGACACCGGCAAGCGCGTCCAGGGCGAACCGCACGCATAGGAGGAGCCACGCATGCAGAACACCGCCAAGCTTCAAGATCTGCGCGACCGGGCCTGGAAGGCAATCGACCACCGCACCCGCATCATCACCGCCGGCATGGGCCTGGACGAGCTGCGCCGGGCAATGCGCGGCGAGCCGCCGGCCGAAAAGCCCAACCCGCGTTACAAAGTTCACACCACCAGCTTTCTGTTCCACATCCGCCCACGCTATTACGAAGCCGGCTCGACCATCTTCTCTCACACCTACCGGCTGGGCTTCTTCACGGCTTTCTTTTTCTTTGTCGAGCTGTTCACCGGGCTCATCTTGATGATCTACTACACCCCCTCGCCCGAGAAAGCTTACACCTCGATCCTCAACCTGCTCAATAACGTGCCCTTCGGGCAGATGCTGCGCGATATCCACCGCCTGGGGGCGGAAGGGATGGTGATCTTCACCGCCCTGCACATGCTGCGCACTTTCCTGACCGGCTCATACAAGAAAGATCGCTCCTTCACCTGGCTCACCGGGGTGGCGCTGTTGGGCATCACCATGTTCCTGAGCTTCAGCGGCTACCTGCTGCCCTGGGATCAGCTGGCCTATTGGGCGGTGACGGTGGGCACCAGCATGGCGGAGGCCGCCCCGCTGTTCGGCAACGAGGTCAACCTGCTGATGCGCGGCGCTCCCGATATCGCCGCCAACGGCCTGCTGCGCTTCTACCTGCTGCATGTGGTGCTGCTGCCGCTGGCCTCGATCCTGGTGATCAGCATCCACTACTACAAGGTCTCGCGCGAGCACGGCATCTCACTGCCGGCTAAGTTTGAAGAAGGCGATGTGCCGCCGGAGGTCAAGAAAGCCGCCAAGCAGCGCATCGATTACATCCCCGACCTGCTGACCGGCGAGGTCTTCTGGACCAGCCTGGGCCTGCTGGCGCTGGTTTTAGGTGTGACCGTGCTGGGCTATCACGCCCCGCTCGAGTCGATCGCCAACCCACAGGTCACCCCGCTGGATACCAAAGCACCCTGGTATTTCTGGTGGCTGCAGGGCATGCTGAAGATCGACCCGGCCAGAATCCTGGGCGACGCCCTGGCCCTGGTGGGCATCAACCTGGAACTGGGCAAGGTGCTTAGCAGCAAGGTCATCATGGGCATCATTATCCCCACCATCCTGGTGGGCGTGCTGGTCGGCGTGCCCTATATCGACCGCAACCCGCACCGCAGCCTGTGGAAGCGCCCCTGGGCGGTGGCGATCGGGGTCTTCTCGCTGCTGATTCTGGTGGTGCTGAGCTACATGGGCCTGCCTGAATATGGCATCGAAATGGAGCCGGCGCAGCGCATCATCCAGGACATGGCGCCGATGGAGGGCGAAGGACCGCTGCGGCTGATCCCCTATGACCAGCTGCAGGCCGGCAGCTACGAGGTCGGATCAACCGTGCCGGAGAACCTGTGCCCGGCGCTGGATTTCGGCTGCCCTGAGCTGGAGAGCTTCTTTAAGCTCTACGCCGGGCGCATCGATCAGGCCATCGCCCAAGGCCGCCTGCCCAAGGAAACCCAAGCCGTACTGGTGGTAGAAGATTGGCAGGCCGAGCTGGCCAAGCTGACCCTGCGCATCGTCTGGCCGGCGGACGGTAAGAGCAAATCGTACGAGCGGGTGGTATACCTGCACGCCTTACGCGGGAGCCATTAACCGATGAACCGCATCAACTTCCAGATCCTGCTTGGGGCCATCCTGGTCCTGGTCACCAGCACCATCGTGCTGGTCTACGGCTTCAACGAAGAGACGCGCATGGCGCAGGCGGCCGAGTCGCAGCGCGGCCGGGCGATCGAGCAAGGCGCCGGCCTGTTTGAACAGCAGTGCAGCCGCTGCCACGGCACGCAGGGCAAGGGCATCGCCGGGCTGTGCCCGCCGCTGAACGATCGCAATTTCTTTGACAACCGCTTGAAAGACGTCGGTTGGAGCGGAACGTTGGAAGACTACATCGTGGCGACTGCCTCCAGCGGGCGGTTGGTCTCCACGCGACCGCAAACCTACCCGGGCCAGGGCATGCCGGCGATGCCGGCCTTCCACCAATCCTACGGCGGGCCGCTGCGCGAAGACCAGATCCGCAATATCGCCACGTTCATCCTGAACTGGGAATCCACTGCCACGCTGGTTGAGGTTCCCGCCGCTCCCACCGGGCCAACCGCCGGCACCGATATCACCAAGCCGCTGCCCGAGGGCGACGCCGCCGCCGGCGAGGCGAAAGCCACCTCGCTGGGCTGCGTGGCCTGTCACATCGCTGCTCCCACCGGGCCGCACTGGCTCGCCAACGACCAGGAACCCGGCGTCGGCACGCGCGCCGCGGCGCGCATCGGCCAGCCCGATTACACCGGCGCGGCCCAGTCGGACGTGCAGTACCTGTTCGAAGCCATCGTCAGCCCCAACGTCTACGTGGTGCCCGGCTTCGCCCCCGGGATCATGCCGCAGAACTACGGCAACACCCTCACCGACCAGGACATGGCCGACCTGGTCGCTTACCTGCTGAGCCTGAAATAGGCCCGAGGGCTGCGCGATGCAAACCGACACGCACCATATCCATCAAGAGCCCGCCGCCCCGGGCAGCGGGCAGACAGCCCGCCCGGTCCGCCCGCTGCTGACCGGCATGCTGCTGGCGCTGCTCGGGCTGGCGCTGCTGGCAGGCGCCGCCTGGGCTGCGCCCGGCGCGCCGGCCCCTGCCGCCCAGGCAGAAGACCCGCTGCAGCAGGGCGCCCGGCTGTACGCCGAGAACTGCGCAGTGTGTCATGGGTCCGACGGGCAGGGCCGGGTGGGCGCCACGCTGGCCAAAGATTGGCCCTCCATCCGCCCCGAGCTGACCGTCAAGAGCATTATTCAGAATGGGGTGGATGGCAGCCCGATGCCGGCCTGGAGCCAGGCGAAGGGCGGCCCGCTCAGCGAGGCCGAGATCGACGCGCTGGTGCAGTACATCCTGAGCTGGCAGCACGGCGGCGCGCCGCAGCTCGCCCCCCGCCCCACCGCCACGCTCGGCAAACCGATCACCCCGCCGCCGCAGGTCGCCGGCGACCCCAACCGCGGCGCGCAGCTCTTCGACGCCAACTGCGCCGTGTGCCATGGCCCGGACGGCGCCGGGCGGATCGGCGCCACGCTGGCCAAAGATTGGTCAGGCATCCGCCCAGACCTGTCGGTCAAGCAGACCATCTCGAGCGGCATCGAAGGCAGCCGCATGCCCGCCTGGGGCCAGGCCAACGGCGGCCCACTGAACGAAGCCGACGTGGATGACCTGACGGCCTTCGTCCTGACCCTGAGCGACGCCGGCGTGGTTGAAGTGGTGCAGACCACCCCGGGCAGCGTGCCCGGCGCAGCCCCCGGCTCTGCCTCGCCGCTCAGCGGCTGGGCCGGCGTGCTGCTGTTCGTGGTGCTGTTCGCCCTGGTCATCGCCGCCGCGCTGCGCCTGCAGAAGCAAAAGTAGCCCCCGCCCCGCCGGGGCAGTTACCGCAAATGACAAAAACTCGCCGCCAACGCAGCGAGTTTTTGTCGTTAAATCGAGTATAATACGCCCCGTCCGGGTGGGTCCGGCGCGGCGGAACCCTTCGAACCTCGCCAGGTCCGAGAGGAAGCAACGATAAGGAGGAAATTCCGGGCGCCGCCGGGTTGCCTGCCCGGATATTTTATTTAACGGAACAGATCCAGCGTCGACGGGTTGGTGTGCTTGTTCGACGAGGAAAAGTCCACGAACAGGTTGGCATTCCCACGCGTATTCACATTCCAACCGATCACCTGGGCCTTCAGGGCGTTGGTGATGCTGCCGCCTTCCAGCGAAATGTCCGAACACGGCGCCAGGATCGAGCCGTTCCAGTTGCTGGTATTGTTGCCGTTGATCTTGATCTCCTGGTTGACATCCCCGCAGCTGGCCGGCGAAGGGCCATAGTACTGCGTCGGCAGGTAGAGCGCCACCCCGGCGATCGCCGGCCCGGTGTACGGGTCGGCCGGGGCCTGCACGCTCACCGATCCCCCGTTCAACGTCACGTTGCCGCCCATCACCACGATGGTCATGTCGGTGCCAGAGAATGAACCGCCGGCATTGTGCACATCGATGCCGTTGCCATCGTCGATGCAGTACAGCCCCGACAGCCCGCTGCGCCCGTACAGCAGCGATGCGGCCGAGCCGCGGTGCGCGCCGGTGGCATCGCAGTTGGGCATCGGCACATCGTAGGCGCTGAGGGGGATGCGCGCGTTCGTGTCGGTGAGCTGCGCCAGCGGGCGGTTGGTGGTGATCAGGTTGCCGCCGGCGTCATACAACTCATAATTGGCTGACACACCGCCGCCGCCATAGAAGTACGCCACCGAGCCGTTGTAGATCTTGACCTTCTTATTCCCATCGTGGTCCATGCAGCCGTTGGTGAACACCCCCCCGCCGATGATCGTGCCGGTCAGGCTGCCGCCCGACTGCACACCGGCGGAGTTGCCCGAACAGCCGTTGGGGTTGAGCGCCACGATGGCGTAGCCGAAGGCCAGCGGCTGCGGCGGGCGGATGCGCGTCACCGAGGTGACCGTGTTCTGCATCTCCCCGCTGTAGACGAAGTGGGCGAAAGCCGTCTGAGTCTGGCGGGTGACCGTGGTGCGGATCTCGATATACTTATCGTAGAAAACCGTGAACGATGAACCGCCGGCGGTTGGGCTGGTGATTGCCTCGATCCCGCAGCTGGCTTCCACGCCATTCCCGTCACTGGGATCCTTGTCGATCACAGCATCGTTGTCACCCGCCCGGGCCACCGCTGCATCCAGGCCCTTATTGGCGGCGAACAGCGTATCGCCGGTGCAGGTCGTCCCGCTCACCCCAAAGCTGTTGTAGGTCACCCCGCGCGCCGCCAGCCAGCGCGCGGTCATGCCGGCGCCCGCCAGTGAAGCGGAGTCGGCCCCGCTTTGTGCAAAACGACGGTCCGAGTAGACCATCGCCCCGTCGATCGCCAGGGCAGTGAACCCCAGCAGCACGACCATTGCCAGCACAATCATCACGATCGCCTGGCCGCGTTCCGTTGGCTTATCCTTGCTGATCATCTGATAACTCCCGAGAATGAAATATGAAGAAGATGGATATACGCTACGTAAGCCGCTCGATGCATTATGAGATATACGCAGCACAATACGTAGATTGAATTAAGTACGACCCTAGAATAACATATCCGCATCAAATTGCCTATCCCCCTAACAAACCTGCAAAGCAAATACCCGTCCCTGGATTAAGAACGCGCAGGGGCGCCCGGGAAATGCCATCCGGGCGCCCCTGCCAGGTGCAGTCGATCAGACTGGATTAACGGAACAGATCCAGCGTCGACGGGTTGGTGTGCTTGGTGGACGACGAGTAGTCCACGAACAGGTTCGCGTTACCGGCAGTGAACACGTTCCAGCCAATCACCTGGGCCTTCAGCGCGTTGGTGATGCTGCCGCCTTCCAGCGAAATGTCCGAGCATGGCGCCAGGATCGCCCCATTCCAGTTGCTGGTGTTATTACCGTTAACTTTGACTTCCTGGTTGACATCCCCGCACTCATCCGGCGCCGGGCCGTAGTAATCGGTCGGCAGGTAGAGCGCTACACCGGGGATCGCCAGCCCGGTGTACGGCTCTACCGGGGACTGCACGCTGACCATCCCACCATTGATCGTCACATTGCCGCCCATCACGATGATGGTCATGTCGCTGCCAGAGAACGACTCACCGGTGTTATTAACATTAATCCCGTTGCCGTCGTCGATGCAGTACAGCCCCGATAGTCCCGTACGCCCATACAGCAGCGCCGCGGCTGAACCACGGTGCACCCCGGAAGTATAGCAGTTGGGCACCGGCACGTCATAAGCGTTTTGCGGGATGCGTGCATTGGTATCGGTGATCTGCGCCAACGGGGGGTTACTGGTGATCAGGTTGCCGTTGGCGTCATACAGCAGGTAGTTCGCTGCAACGCCGCCGCCGCCATAGTAATACGCCACCGAGCCGTTGTAGATGCGCACATCGTTGGTACCGTCATGGTCCATGCAGCCGTTCGAGAACACCCCGCCGCCGATGATCGTACCGGTCAGGCTGCCGCCCGACTGCACACCGGCAGAGTTGCCCGAGCAGTTGCCCGGGTTGAGCGCCACGATGGCGTAACCGAAGGCCAGCGGCTGCGGCGGGCGCACCCGCACCACCGAAGTGACCGTGTTCTGCATCACCCCGCTGTAGACGAAGTGGGCGAAAGCCGTCTGGGTCTGGCGGGTGACCATCGTGCGGATGTCCATGTACTTGTCATTGAACACCGTAAACGACGATCCGCCGGCGGTCGGGCTGGTGATCACTTCGATCCCGCAGGTCACCTCGACCCCATTCTCATCGCTGATATCCTTATCGATGGTGAAATCGTTGTCACCCGCCCGGACCACCGCCGCATCGGCTGCCTTGCCAGCCGCGAACAGCGTATCGCCGGTGCAGGTCGTCCCGCTCACCCCGAAGTTGTTGTAGGTCACGCCGCGGGCCGCCATCCAGCGCGCCGCCATTCCGCCGCCCGCCAGCGAGGACGCATCCGCCCCGCTCTGGGCGAAGCGCCGGTCGGAATACACCATCGACCCATCCACCGCCAGGGCGGTGAAGCCCAGCAGCACAATCATCGCCAGCACAATCAGCACGATGGCCTGGCCCTGTTCAGAATTCCCACGCTCATTACGCATTTGCAGCCTCCTCACAACCCAACTACGGACACTTCGGGATGATGATCATGTCATTGGCTTCGGCGCTGATCGGCACCGTGTTGTTCGAACCGACGAACATCCCGATGAACGGCATCGTCAACGGGAAGTTCGGGTAGTCCAGGCGGACTTCGATGCCGAAATCCACCGCCCCCGCCCGCCCGGCGCACAACTTGCCCGTCACCGTCGGTGTAACGGTGACGATCAGGCTGCCGCCCAGGCTGCTGAGCAGGTTCGACGAATTGCGCACGCGCTGCTCGATCGCGGAGGTGCTGGCGGGGTTGATCGAGGCGAACGTGGCCCCCTCCTGCGCCGCATCGCGCATCGCCAGGTAGGTAAACAGCGCCCGCCCACCGTCCACTGCGCCCGCCAGCAGCACCAGCAGCATCACCAGGCTGATGGCAAACTCCACCAGGCTCTGGCCTTTTTCATGCGGATGGTGATTAATTATTCCTTCCATCGCTTACTCCTTCCAACACTGCCCTGCCATCCAGCTGCTCCCGGTTACCGGCGAATGACCGGCAGCATCGCCTGGTAGACGCCCTGGTAAGAGGCATTGCCATACCCGTAAGAACTGGTGATCAGGCTTGTGCCTTCCATGAAGATCATCGGTTGGGTCACGATCACCCCCAGCGGGTCCAGCACGGCAAAATACATGCGCTCGTAATCGCTGCCATCCAGCCAGGTAAAAACCACCCGGCCTTCGGTCTCCAGGGTAATTGACAGCGATGCCATCGCCCGCCCGTCCGGGTTGGACAGGTACTGCACAGCCAGCGGTTCATACCCATCGGCCGAGTCCAGGTAGACGTAGCCCACCCGCCCAAGCGAGTCCAGCCAGGCGAACAGCGCATGCCCCTGGGCCAGCGTACCGAACGCCAGCGAGCGCAGGTCCGTGCCTTCGGCTTCGCCGATCACCGACACGGGGCGCACCGCTGTGCCTGAAGAACTGCGGATGGTGTACTCCACCTGGGAAGCCCCGCTGGTGCGGTTCGACACTGTATACCCAACCAGCAGCTTGCCGTCCGACAGGCTGGTGAGGGTTAAATTGTTCAGGGTGTCCGGCTCGGATACCGTGCGCATCCCAATCTTCTCGGCGGTCGCCGACAGGCTCCCGGCGCTGTAGGTATAGAACGAACAAAACAGGGTCGAGCTGTCGGTGCCGGCTGATGAGGAGTCAAAGCGGATCCAGCACACGGCGTACTTCCCATCGCTGAGCACGGTGACCATCGGGTTCAGGTAGGTGGTGTTTGACGTCGATCCATACCAGTTGCTGTCACCGGTGACGTTCACCGCCGCGGGCAGCAGCGGGTCTTTGGTTACAGTATCCAACAGGTTCACATGGATATTGCGGTTGGTCTTTTCGACATCCAGGTCAACGATATCCGGGGTGACCGGCCCGGAGGTGAAGGTTTTGCTCTGCGAGAGCGTCCATGCCAGGGCAACTTTCCCATCCGCCGCCACGGCAATACTCGGGCTGCGCGCATCCACCGAGACCAGTTTCGGGTCCGCGTTCAAAATCGCCTGGCTGTTGGTCAGCTTCTTCTGGCTGCCAGACCCCACCAGGCGGTTGAAGATGCGATAGTCGATATCGGTATACGAGCGGTTGATCGTGCCGCCGCCGCTCTCCCAGGTGACGATATAGTCGTTGATATTGATCGCTTCCATGCTCATCGAAGCGCCGGAGTAATAATCATCTACCAGACGGTCGATGGTGTTCACTTCCCAGATCTGCGCCAGGCGCACCCCGTTCCCCTGGCCGCGCACATACACCTGCGAGAACTGCACCGGCACGGCCGACTGCAGCGTCGCCGTCTGCCAGACGCCGGCGCTCACCGTCGAAGTAGCCGTCATGACCAGCGTGTTCAGCACGCCTTCGGCTTCATTCTGCGGCGTGGTCACCTTTAAACCGATAGATTTCTCAGCGCCCGGAGCAAGCGGACCGGTGTCAACCGATAAGTAACTGTTGGAATTGGTCAACGGCATGCCGCTGGCGTCATCCACCAACTGCACATCCCATCCCGTCACGCTGCTGTACACTTCTAACTCAAAGCGGTCGGTAGCCGGGGAGCCCAGGTTCTTCACCAGCAGCTTGTAGTAGGCAGAGCCGCCCGAAACGAAGCCCCCTTGCAGCCTCGGGGTCAGCTTGACCCGCGCCCCATCTCCCGGGCGGTTGATGCGCAGCGCCGAAGCGTCGGCAATCCCGCCGGGCGTGTTGCGCAGCACCTGCAGTCCATAGATCCCATCCGCGTCTTCGATGCCTACGGTGTACTTGTCCAGCCCGGCAGGCAGGTCTTTATAGCGGTATTCAATCTTGCCGTCGGCATACAGCACCGCCTGGAAGGTCAGCTGGGCGGCCGGGTTATCGCTGCCGATGTGGTCCCATTCAATGATCGTACGCTGCGGAGAAGACGTGCTGTCGTGCTTAACATAGACGTTGCCCAGGATCAGAAACTGGTACGACCACAGCGGCGCGATGAAGTTGTTCGGCTGCATGGTGAGCGGAATGGCCTGGTTATAATCGGAGTACTGGCCCTGCCCGAAGCTGATCATGCCTGAGGTGTTGATATACATCGACGAATAGGCGTTCTCATAAAACGGGAAGCTGTACCCCAGCGAGATCGGCCCGGCAAAGCCGCCGGAGGGGTTGGAAAATGTAACCAGGTTAACCGGGTTGTTGATCTCTTCCCAGGCGTAGGTGATGCTCTCCGACCAGTACCCGTATCCATCCGCAGCGGGCGCATCCGGCGCTAGCGCCCGGGCGGCCTGCCCGCTGTCCGTCCAGGCGCCGCTCACCCCCAGGCTGAACAGCAGCGCCACAGACAGCACAGCTTTCCACAAAAATCTTGATTTCATACAAGCGCTCCCTCTATCACTTTCACGATTAAACCGGTTTTCGCAGCGATCAGTTGATCACACCGCTGGGGATCTCGGGGCAGCCTTCAAATTGGGCCAGGATCGTGAAACCGGAGTCCGAGCCTTTCATTTGCGGCGAGAACACGAACAGGATCGAAATGCCGGAATTTGACGAGCGGTAGATCGTGTATGGGCTGCTGAGCAGCACCGGCGTCTGGCCGTTGCCGGTAAAGGATACCGGGTTCAGATCCACCTGCACCTGGCTAACCAACCCGGTGCTCTTCAGCGATCCAATGGTCAGCTTGAGCGCCACCAGGCGGATCTCCGTGTTGGGCTGGGTCACACCGTTCACCGTCAGGTTCCACACCAGGCTGTTGCGCGTGCCGTTGTTGGGCAGGAACTCCAGCGTACCGGCCTGCGGGCAGATCGGGGCATACACAGTCACCGAGCGTGTGGCGGTGGCGGTCATCCCGTTCTTATCCGTCACCGAGGCGGTGATCACATGCGTGCCGACGGTGGTGAGCGTCTTGGTGATGCTGCCGCCCTGGCCCAGGCTGCCATCCAGGCTGGAAGACCAGCGGATCTGCGAAGTGGCCCAAATGTTACCGTCTTCCTGGTCGGTGGCGGTGCCCTGGAAGTTGTAAGCCACGCCAGTCTTGATCGATGCGCCGGCCGGCGGCTTGATGATCGTCACCGTTGGGGGGGTGTTGATCGTGAACACCACGCTGTTGACCCCTTCCAGGCCGCCGCTGTCGGTGATTTTGGCGGTGACGGTGTGGCTGCCGGAGGTCAGGGTGGACAGGTTCACCTCGCTGTTCTGGGCGAAAGCGCTCGAGGCGCCGTCCAGGTACCAGCGCACGTTACCGGCGTTCAGCGTCTCCTCCGCATCCGATACCGTAGCCCGGAAGGTCAACGTCTGGTCCTGGTTGTAGGTGGCGCCGCTGGTCGGGGTGGGCGGGCGCACAAAGTTGACCGATGGAGCGGTGTTCGCTGTTACATAGATGTTTACCGTCTTCGTGACCGTGTGCCCGTTGCTGTCGGTCACCGAGGCGGTGATGGTGTGGGTGCCCTGCTGCAGGTTGGGCGTGGTGTAGTTCTTACCGGTCACCGGGCCTTGCGTTCCGCCGTTGCAGGCACAGGTCCACTGGATCTGGCTGCTGATATCCCCATCTTTCACATCCATCGCCGTGCCGGTCAGCGTCACCGGGGCATTAAGCGATCCCAGCGTGCCATCCGGCGGGGTCACCGAGAGCGACGGCGGAGCGTCTGGGATGACGGTGAACGACAGCGTTTCGCTGTCCGACATACTATCCGAGTCGGTCACTGCCACCACCAGGGTATAGTTGCCGGAGGTCAGGTCATTGCGGGTGAATGAATCGCCGGTGTCGATCAGCGCGCCGTTCAAGGTCCAGGTGATCTTGGACGGCAGGTCGGTATCCTTCGAATCGGTCACGTTGGCCTGGAAGTTGATCGTCTGGCCTTCCTGGAAGGTAGCGCCGCTCACCGGCGAGATGACCAGCAGCACCGGCGGCTCCATGGGCCTGATCTCCACCGTGATGGTGGCGATGCCGGTGTTGCCGTCCGAATCGGTGGCCTGGGCGCTAACCGTATGCGTGCCCACGATCAGCCCGCACACCGACTGGCCGGTGCCGGTGAACATCACGTACCCCGACGGGTACAGCGACGAGGTCCAGGTGATGTTGGTGATCGCAGCGCCATCTTCATTATCAAAAGCGCTGCCCGCAAAAGACACGCAGTCGCCGTCATAGGCGGTAAAGTTACCGTTGTTGCCCACCGGGTCGGTGATGGTCACTTCCGGTGGGTTGGTGGCGGTACCGCTGAAGCCCACGTAATCGGCCAGCACCACCTGCTTGATGATCGTACGGCAGGTGGTGGCGGTGATGGTGAACGGCCGCAGAGCGGTCAGGCCGAACAGCGGGGTATACACCGCCCGCACGTTCACGTTCACCCGGTCACGCGCTTCAATATCGCTGGCCTGAGATACGGTGATCGGCGTGCCGGGGCACTGGTTGCTTCCAGAGCCAGGGCCTTCGTCATAGCTGACGTTGACCCCGCTCAGGCCGGTCAGCACGGTCACCCGGCGGGCGGCGGCCTGGATCCCGGCTGTGTCCAGGTAATACGGCGTCGTTGATCCGACCGGGTGCCCGGCGGCGGCGGCGTAGCGGGCGCCTTCCCGGCTGGCGGCCTGCACCGAGCTGTAGATCACCAGCAGGCGGCCCACCTCGACAATCCCCAGCAGCAGCAGCAGCAGGATCGGCAGGATCAGGGCAAACTCCACCATCCCCTGTCCGTCGGAAGGGGCCGGAGTAGATCGGCGAGTAAGGCGGTTTGAGAACGAGCTGCGCATAAGATGAGTCTCCTCATACCAGAGAACGATTCGCCGGGGCAGCTGTTACCGCACCCGGCTAGTACTTAAATACCGGCTAACAAGAACGCAAGGGCAGGTGCATCAACAACCTACCCGCTGCCTCCCAGCAAACGCTGAGCTGAGGTAATTCCACTTGCGGCGATCGACAGCGCCAGGCGCAGGTCAGCCTGCGCCCGCTCGGGGGCGATCTGCGCCAGCAGCGCCACCAGGCTTTGCTGCCCATCCAGCACGGTGTGCAGCCGTTCCGCCAGGTCGCGCGCCTGCGCCGGATCCTGCCGGGCAGCCTGCTCAATCAGGCGCAGCGCCTGCCCGGTGTGGTAATCAAAATCCACCACCGTAGCCGGCAGGTCTTCATAGCGCCCTTCAAAAACCAGCGCCTGGGCGTCCAGCAAACGCCGCCGGGCGTATTCGATGTGCAGATCGGCCTGCCGGGCAGGCGCGGCGGTCAGCGCCAGGCGGGAATCTTCAATAAAGGATTTCAAAGGGAACAGATCATCCCCGGGCAGCCAGCCCGGGGCCGAGGCCGCCAGCGAGACCGCGCTGCGCCCCGCCAGCAGCGCCAGCACCAGCAGCAGCCCCGCCAGCAGGGCCGGGCTGCGCAGCACCGCCAGGCAGCGCAGGTTAAACAGCTCGCGCCGGCTGCGCGGCCGGACGGCCAGGCGGGCCAGCAGGCGCTGCTTCGAAGCATTCGTCCAGCCGGGGCGCGGCTGCAGCGCCGCCTGGCGCTCCACCAGCCAGGCAGCCACCGGTCGGTCCGGCGCCAGGTCGTCCAGCGGGTCAGCCGGCGGCAGGTCCGCTGCGCCGGCGGGCCGGGAGCGGTTTAGAAAGCTCGTTTTGCGTTTCTGATCCATCCACGCCATCCTGTTCGGGGTAGGCCAGTAAAAGCTTGAACGCTGCCAGCGCTCGGTGCTGCAGCACCCGCACCGCCCCGGCGCTCTTGCCCATCGCCTGGGCAGTCTCATCCGGGGTCAGCCCGGCCAAAAAGCGCAGGCTGAGCACCTGGCGGTGGTCCTCTCGCAGATGTTCCAGCAGGCTGTGCAGCCGGGCGTGCTCCATCTGCTCCGGCACGCTCTCCGCCGGATCGGCAGCCGGCCCGGCGTGCAGGTCGTCTTCGCCATCCAGTTCCACCTGCGCCGGCGGGCGGCGGCGGTCCCGGCGATACGTGTCATACAGGGCATTGCGCGCCACGCGCAGCAAAAAGCCCCGGAAGGGCACGCCGCGCTCGGCAAACCCCGGCAGCGCCTGCCACGCCCGCAAAAAAACCTCTTCCGTCAGGTCTTCGGCGTCCAAGCGGTCATCCAGGTGCGCAAACAGAAAGCGGAACACCGGCCCCGCGTGGCGCTCGTAAAGTTCACCAAACGCCGCCGCGTCCCCATTCTGTGCCCACCGGACGAGCTGTTGTTCGTCCACTGACGAAAGATCGGCCATTTCACCTACCCTATGGAACGCTGCAGGGCGATAATTGTTACCGCTTCCCCGCCTGGATTATAAAAGAGAAGCGCGCCGAATCAACTTACGCCTCTGCAAACAGTACCTTGGTACAATACAGGCCATGGAACTCCCCCCGATTCGCGTCCCCGACCTGCTGCGCCGCTACGGGCTGCGCCCCGATAAAAGCCTGGGCCAGAACTTCCTGATCGACGAGAGCGCCCTGGCCCAGGTAGCCGCCGCCGCCGGGCTGCTGCCCGGCGAAACCGCCCTGGAGATCGGCCCCGGCCTGGGCAGCCTGACCCGCCACCTGGCCGCCGCTGCCCAGCGGGTGATCGCCGTCGAACTGGACGCCGGGCTGCTGCCCGCGCTGAACGAGACCCTGGCCCCGTTCAACAACGTCACCGTCGTGCAGGGCGATATCCTCGAGCTGGACCTGCAGCGCCTGCTGCAGGGC
>JBJSYW010000472.1:0-11345 GCA_046089985.1 Chloroflexota bacterium | reverse complement strand
GGGGATGCAGGAGATGCTCAGCCCGACCAGCGCCATCATGGGCATGGGCCTGGGCGAGCAGGTGGCCCTGATCACCGACGGGCGCTTCTCGGGCGGGACGCGCGGCGCTTGCATCGGGCATGTCTCGCCGGAGGCGGCCGCCGGCGGCCCGATCGCGGCGCTGCAGCCAGGCGACATCATCGAGATCGACCTGGACGCCCGCACGCTGGACGTGCGTCTGCCGGCAGCCGAACTGGAACGCCGCCTGGGCGCCCTGCCGCCGTTCCAACCCCGCACACGCAGCAAGTGGCTGCGCCGCTATGCCCACTTCGTCACCAGCGCCGATCGCGGCGCCGTGCTGGAGTATTAAAACGCAAGGACAAAGGAGAGAAACCATGAAAGTTACCGGCGCTGAGATTGTCTGGGAATGCCTGGCCCGTGAGGGAGTGGAAGTGACCTTTGGCTACCCCGGCGGGGCCAACCTGCCGCTGTTTGACGCCATGCTCGACAGCCCGATCCGCAACATCCTGCCCCGCCACGAGCAGGGCGGCGCGCACATGGCCGACGGCTACGCCCGCGCCAGCGGCAGAGTGGGCGTGGCGATTGGCACCTCCGGCCCGGGCGCGACCAACCTGGTGACCGGCATCGCCACGGCAATGATGGACTCTTCGCCGGTGGTGTTCATCACCGGGCAGGTGGCCAGCCCGCTGATCGGCTTTGACGCCTTCCAGGAGACCGATGTGACCGGCATCACCCTGCCAATCACCAAGCACAACTACCTGGTTTCGAAGGTCGAAGACATCAACCACGTCATCCGCGAAGCCTTCTACATCGCCCGCACCGGCCGCCCCGGCCCGGTGCTGGTCGATATCACCAAAGACGCCCAGCAGGCCAAGCTGGAATGGACCTACGACGACAGCCCGATCCGCCTGCCTGGCTACCGCCCGGACCACAGCCCCACCCCCCCCGAGTACGAACAGGCGCTGGAGATGATCCGCTCTGCCAAGCGGCCGCTGATCCTGGCTGGTCACGGCATTCTGCAGGCCAACGCCATGGCCGAGGTGCTGGAGTTCGCCCACCGCGCCCAGGTGCCGGTGGCGCTGACCCTGCTGGGCCTGGGGTCCTTCCCCGCCAGCGACCCGCTGCACCTGGGCATGATGGGGATGCACGGCGAGGCGTGGGTCAACCAGGCCATCCAGGAAGCCGACCTGCTGCTGGCGATCGGGATGCGCTTTGACGACCGGGTGACCGGCAACACCCGCAATTATGCGGTCAACGCCAAGAAGATCCACTTCGAGATTGACACAGCCGAAATCAACAAGAACGTCAAGGTGGACCTGGCGCTGATCGGCGACCTGCGCCAGACGCTGCGCAAGCTGCTGCCGCACATCGAGCCGTTGGAGCACGCCGTGTGGATCGACCGCATCAACGCCAACAAGGGCAACGTAGCGGTGCACGACATCCAGAACCTGCCCGACGAGGGGCATCTGTATGCGGCGCACGTGATCAACCGCCTGTGGCAGTACACCAACGGCAACGCGCTGATCGTGACCGACGTGGGCCAGCACCAGATGTGGACCGCCCAGTACTATCACGTCGAACACCCGAACCGCCTGATCACCTCCGGCGGGTTGGGCACGATGGGCTTTGGTCTGCCGGCGGCGATTGGGGCCAAGATGGCCGAGCCCGAGGCCGAGGTGTGGAGCATCTCCGGCGACGGCGGCTTCCAGATGACGATGGCCGAATTGGCTACCGCCGCCCAGGAGGGCATCAAAGTCAACGCGGCGATTATCAACAACGGCTTCCTGGGCATGGTGCGCCAGTGGCAGGAGTTCTTCTATGAGAAGCGCTACGCCGCCACCCCGATCAAAAGCCCGGATTTTGTCAAGATCGCCGAGGCAATGGGGTTGGAGGGCCTGCGGGTGACCCAGCTGTCTGAGATCGAGGCGGCGGTGCGCTATGCCCAGCAGTCGCCGAACAGCGTAGTGATCGACTTCAAGGTGGAGCAGGAAGACTCGGTTTACCCGATGGTTCCCGCCGGCGCCGACCTGCACAATATGATCCGCCGCCCCAAGCCGAGCGTACTGGTTGAGACCGCTGACGATCCGTTTTAGGATCTGTTAAGAAGAAAGAGGAGCATTGATCATGCAACACACCCTGGTAGCTATCGTAGAAAATAAACCCGGCGTACTGAACCGGGTGGCCTCCCTGTTCCGCCGGCGGGCATACAACATCGAGTCGCTGACGGTTGGGCGCACCGAAACCCCGGGCGTCTCGCGCATGACCATCATGGTCGGCGGCGACGACCTGGCGATCGAGCGCCTGGTGGCGTACCTGTACAAGCTGGTCAACGTGATCCAGGTGGTCGACGTCACCCACCAGGCCAGCGTCAACCGCGACCTGGTGATGATCAAGGTGCAGGCGCCGCCCGAGACGCGCACCCACATCATGCAGACCGTGGACGTCTTCCGGGCGCGCATCGTGGATGTGACCAACGAGTCGTTCATCGTGGAAGCCACCGGCGACGAAGAGAAGATCGAAGGGCTGGTGGAAGTGCTGCGCCCATACGGGATTATCGAAATGGTGCGCACCGGTATCGTCAGCATGGCGCGCGGCCCGCAGGCCTGCCCCGCCCAATACAACAATGGCAGTGAATCATCCACGGCGGAGGCCGAAGAGCCTTCGCTGGTAGCAATGGCCTGATCCGGCCGGAGGAGACAACAGCATGGCAAAGATCAATTTCGCAGGCACCGTCGAAGACGTCGTCACCCGGGAAGAGTTCCCGCTGGAAAAGGCGCGCCAGGTTTTAACGGATGAAGTAGTGGCCGTGTTGGGCTACGGCGTGCAGGGGCCGGCCCAGGCGCTGAACATGCGCGATAACGGGATTAACGTGATCGTTGGGCAAAAAGAAGGCTCGCCGTCGTGGGACAAGGCCCTGGCTGACGGCTGGGCGCCGGGCGAGACGTTGTTCTCGCTGGAAGAGGCCACCCGGCGGGCGACGGTGATCCAGTACCTGGTGTCGGACGCCGGGCAGAAGCTGACCTGGCCTAAGATCAAAGACTGCCTGAAGCCCGGCGATGCGCTGTACTTCTCGCACGGCTTCGCCTACGTGTACAACGACCAAACCGGGGTGGTGCCGCCCGATTACGTGGACGTGGTGCTGGTGGCCCCCAAGGGCTCGGGCACCAGCGTGCGGCGCAATTTCCTGAATGGCTCGGGGATCAACTCGTCGTACGCCATCGCCCAGGATTACACCGGGCGGGCGCACGAGCGCACCCTGGCGCTGGGCATCGCCATCGGCTCTGGCTACCTGTTCTACACCACCTTCCAAAACGAGGTGTATTCGGACCTGACCGGCGAGCGCGGCGTGCTGATGGGCGCGCTGGCGGGGATGATGGAAGCGCAGTTCAACACCCTGCGCAGCCACGGTCACTCGCCGTCGGAAGCGTTCAATGAAACGGTGGAAGAACTGACCCAGAGCCTGATCCGCCTGGTGGCCGAGAACGGTATGGACTGGATGTACGGCAACTGCTCCACCACCGCCCAGCGCGGCGCGCTGGATTGGCGGCACAAGTTCCGCCAGGCGGTCGAGCCGGTGTTTGAGGACCTGTACCGCAGCGTGGAGACTGGCGAAGAGACGCGCGTGGTGCTGGAAGCGAACTCGTCGGCCGATTACAAGACCCGCCTGAACGCTGAGCTGGACGAAATGGGCAGCTCGGAGATCTGGACCACCGGCAAGGTGGTGCGCTCGCTGCGCCCGGAGAACTGGAAACAGGGGTAGGCCCGCATGAACAACTACGTCAAGATCTTTGACACGACCCTGCGTGACGGCGAGCAGTCGCCGGGCGCCACCATGACCAGCGCTGAAAAGCTGGAAGTGGCCCGGGCGCTGGCGCGCATGGGCGTGGATGTGATTGAAGCCGGCTTTCCCGCGGCTTCACCCGATGACCTGGAGGCGGTGCGGCGCATCGCCATCGAGGTGGGTAATTCGACCGATGGCAGCCCAACCCCGGTGATCTGCGGGCTGGCACGCGCCACCCAAAAGGACATTGACAAGGCCTGGGAAGCGGTCAAGCATGCCGCCAAGCCGCGCATCCACACCTTTCTGGCTACATCCGAGATCCATATGAAGTACAAGCTGAAGATGGACCCCGAGCAGGTGGTCGAGCAGGTGACGGCGATGGTGGGCTATGCCCGCAGCCTGTGCGCCGATGTGGAGTTCAGCCCGGAAGACGCCGGGCGCAGCGACCCGGACTTCCTGTACCTGGTGCTGGGCCAGGCGATCAAGGCCGGCGCTACCACGCTGAACATCCCCGACACGGTCGGCTACACGACCCCCGATGAGTTCGGCGCGCTGATCGCCGGCATTATCCGGCACACCCCCGGGGTAGAGAACTGCACCGTCTCGGTGCACTGCCACAACGACCTGGGGCTGGCGACCGCCAACACCCTGGCGGGCATCGCCGCCGGCGCCCGGCAGGCCGAAGTGACCATCAACGGCATCGGCGAACGGGCCGGCAACACCGCCATGGAAGAAGTGGTGATGGCGCTGCAAACCCGCCCGGCGGTCTTCAACCTGCACACCGGCATCGACACCACCCAGATCACCCGTACCAGCAAGCTGGTCAGCAATTACACCGGCATGAGCGTGCAGCCTAACAAGGCGATTGTGGGCGCCAACGCCTTCGCCCACGAAGCCGGCATCCAACAGGACGGCATGCTGAAGCACTCGCAGACCTACGAGATCATGCGCCCCGAGTCGGTGGGCGCTACCAACACCAAGCTGGTGCTGGGCAAGCACTCCGGCCGGCACGCGCTGAAGATGCGCCTGCTCGCGCTGGGTTACGGGCTGAACGACGCCGAGCTGAACCAGATGTTCGAGCGCTTCAAACTGCTGGCCGACCGCAAGAAGACCATCACCGATGCCGACCTGGAAGCGCTGGTGTCGGACGAGCTGTACAAGCCGCAGGAGTTCTTCACCCTGGACGGGCTGCAGGTGACCTGCGGCACGATGGGCATGCCCACCGCCACGATCCGCCTGCGCGACCAGCAGGGCGAGCTGCACGTGTACGCCAGCGTAGGCACCGGCCCGGTGGACGCTTCGTACAAGGCGATCGACGCCATTGTGCAGGCGCCCGCCACACTGCAGGAGTTCGTGGTGCACGCCGTGACCGAGGGGATCGACGCGCTGGGTGAAGTGACCGTACGCATCGAGAGCCAGGATGGGCTGCGCACGCTGGACGCGCAGAGCGAGACCGAGACGCAGCGCAGCTTTGGCGGCTATGGCGCCGACACCGATATCGTGGTGGCCAGCGCCAAGGCCTACCTGGCGGCGCTGAACAAGCTGCTGGTGGCCAGCGGGCAGTTCGGCGCGCCCGAGACCGCCGCCGTCCATACCGTAGCTGCGGCCGCGCCGCAAGGAGCCGACTAAGCATGCCGCGCACACTGCTGGATAAGATTTGGGATCGCCACGTGGTGGCGCCTGAGAACGGCGCCCCGGCGATGTTGTATGTTGACCTGCACCTGGTGCACGAAGTCACCTCGCCGCAGGCTTTCAGCGAGCTGCGTAAGCGCGGCTTGACGGTGCGCCGTCCGGAGCGCACCGTCGCCACCATCGACCACTCGGTGCCGACTCTGTTCGGCCCGGCGGGCCGCCTGGCCTTCGCCGACGAGATGGCGGTGAAGCAGATCAACCAGATGCAGGCCAACTGCGCCGACTTCGGCATCCGCCTGTTCGACCTGGCCGATGACCGGCAGGGCGTGGTGCACATCATCGGCCCGGAGCAGGGGCTGACCCAGCCGGGCATGGTGATCGTGTGCGGCGACAGCCACACCGCCACGCACGGCGCTTTCGGGGCGCTGGCCTTCGGCATCGGCACCAGCGAAGTGGCGCACGTGCTGGCCAGCCAGTGCCTGCTGCAGCGCAAACCGAAATCGTTCGAAGTGCGCGTGGAAGGGCAAGCCGGCCCGGGCGTGACCGCCAAGGATATCATCCTGGCGGTGATCGCCAGGATCGGCATCGGCGGCGGCACCGGGCATGTCTTCGAGTACACTGGCCCGGCGATCCGAGCGCTGTCGATGGAACAGCGCATGACGCTGTGCAATATGTCGATCGAGGGCGGGGCGCGGGCCGGAATGGTGGCCCCCGACCAGACCACTTTCGACTACCTGGCCGGGCGGCCGTTCGCCCCGCAGGGCGCCGATTGGGAGCAGGCGCTGGCCGATTGGCGCACGCTGCATACCGACGAAGACGCGCTCTATGATCGCTCGATCACGCTTGAAGCCGGCGAGCTGGAGCCAATGGTCACCTTTGGCACCAACCCCGGGATGGGGATCAAGATCAGCGGCCGGGTGCCCGACCCGCACAGCGCCGCCCCCGAACAGCGCGCCGCGCTGCAGAAGGCGCTCGGTTACATGGGCCTGCAGCCCGGCCAGCCGCTGTTGGGTCACCCGATCGACGTGGTCTTCATCGGCTCATGCACCAATGGGCGCATCGCCGACCTGCGCATGGCGGCCGGCGTGCTGAAAGGCCGCCGGGTGGCTGAGGGCGTGCGGGCGCTGGTGGTGCCCGGCTCGCAGCAGGTCAAGCAGCAAGCCGAGGCCGAGGGGCTGGACCAGGTCTTCAAGGCCGCCGGCGCCGAATGGCGCGAACCCGGCTGCTCGATGTGCATCGCCATGAATGGCGACCAACTGCAGCCCGGGCAGTATGCGGTGAGCACCAGCAACCGCAACTTCGAAGGCCGCCAGGGTCCGGGTGGGCGCACTTTCCTGGCCAGCCCGCTGACCGCCGCCGCATCGGCTGTCGCCGGGCAGGTGAGCGACCCGCGCCCCTACTTGAACTGAGACAGGAACCGGTTTATGGAACCCTTCACCACCCTGCATTCCCCGGTCATGGTCCTGCTGCACGAGAACATCGACACGGACCAGATCATCCCGGCGCGATTCTTAAAGGTCACCGACAAGGCCGGCCTGGGCGACGCGCTGTTCGCCGGCTGGCGCTACCTGCCCGACGGCTCGCCCAACCCGGAGTTTGTGCTGAACCAACCGCACGCCCAGGGCTGCAAAATCCTGCTGGCCGGCGATAACTTCGGCTGCGGCTCGTCACGCGAGCATGCTCCGTGGGCCCTGGTGGCCTACGGCTTCCGGGCGGTGATCTCCACCTCGTTCGCCGATATCTTCCGCAACAACGCGCTGAAGAACGGCCTGCTGCCAGTGCAGATCGACCGCGACGCCCACCAGGCGATGGTGGAGTGCTTGCGCTGCCACTCGCACGCCGAGTACTCAATCGACCTGGAACACCAGACGCTAACCTGGCCCGAAGGCCACGAAGCGCACTATGCGATCGATCCCTTCTCAAAGACCTGCCTGCTGCAGGGCGTGGACGAGATGGGCTACCTGCTCGGCCACACCGCCGAGATCGAGGCGTACGAGAGGAGCCTGGAGCATACCAGGGCCGCAGTATGAAGATCCAGATCTACGACACCAGTCTGCGCGACGGCTCGCAGCGCACCGACATCACCTACTCGGTGCAAGATAAGCTGAACATCGCCCGGCGCCTGGATGCGCTGGGGGTGACCTTTATCGAGGGCGGCTGGCCCGGCTCGAACCCCAAGGACGAAGCCTTCTTCCGCCTGGCGCGCGAGATGACCTGGGAGCACGCCCAGATCGCCGCCTTCGGCTCGACCTGCGCAGCCAACCGCCGGCCCGAAGAGGACCCCAATCTGCAGGCGTTGATCGACTCGGGCGCGCCGGTGTGTACGGTGGTGGGCAAGTCGTCCACGCTGCACGTCATCGAGGTGCTCAGCACCACCCTGGAGAACAACCTGCGCATGATCCGCGAGAGCCTGGCCTACCTGCGCTCCCAGGGGCGGCGGGTGATCTACGACGCCGAGCACTTCTTCGACGGCTATAAGCTCGACCCGGGGTATGCGCTCCAGACGCTGAAAGCAGCCGTGGAAGGCGGGGCCGAAACGCTGGTGCTGTGCGACACCAACGGCGGTTCAATGCCGTGGGAGATCGGTGAAATCCTGCAGGCGGTGCAGGCCGAGATCGACCACCCTCTGGGGATCCACTGCCACAACGACGGCGGCTGCGGGGTGGCCAACAGCCTGCAGGCCATCCGCCAGGGATGTGTCCAGGTGCAGGGGACGATCAACGGCTACGGCGAGCGCTGCGGCAACGCCGACCTGTGCGCCATCATCCCCGACCTGGAGTTGAAGATGGGCCACAGCTGCCTGCCGCCGGGCCACCTGGCCCGGCTGACCGACCTGTCGCACTACGTGGCCGAAGTGGCCAACCTAGCTCCGGATGAACACCTGGCCTACGTGGGCAAGGCGGCCTTCGCCCACAAGGGCGGCATCCACGTGGCGGCGATGCGCCGCACCGCCCAGTCGTACCAGCACATCGACCCGGAATTGGTGGGCAACCGCATGGAAGTGGTGATCTCGGAGCTTTCGGGGCGCGGCAACCTGCTCTCGATGGCCGAGACGTACGGGCTGGAGTTGGCCGACAGCGCCAGCGTGCGCAGCGTCCTGGCCGAAGTCAAGAACCTGGAGGCGCAGGGCTTTTCATTCGAGACGGCCGAGGCCTCGGTGCTGCTGATGCTGAAACGCCAGCAGCCCGGCTACACGCCGCCCTTCGAACTGATCGACTTCACCGTGGTGGTGGAACACCGCCAGGGGCGCGGTATCTTCGCCGAAGCGACCGTCAAGGTGTGCGTGGACGGCGAGGTGATGCACACCGCCGCCGAGGGCAACGGCCCGGTCAACGCGCTGGACGGCGCGCTGCGCAAAGCCCTGGCAGGCCACTATCCGCAGATCCACGCATTCCACCTGGCCGATTACAAGGTGCGCATCCTGGACAGCGACCAGGGCACCGGGGCGACCACGCGGGTGCTGCTGGACACCAAGAACAGCAGCGCTTCGTGGAGCACGGTGGGGGCCAGCGCCAACATCATCGAAGCCTCCTGGCGCGCCCTGGCTGACTCGGTCGAGTATGGCCTGGGTCTGCACATCAGCCAGGCCCAACCGGTAAAGGAAACGGCATGAACGCTGTAATCTACCTCCTGCCTGGCGACGGCATCGGCCCCGAAGTGGTCGATGCGGCCGTCCAGGTGCTCGACACACTGGCCCGGCGCTACGGGCACAATTTCAGCTACCCGAGCGGTTTGGTGGGCGGGGCAGCGATCGACGCCTGCGGCACAGCCCTGCCCGAAGAGACGCTGGCGGGATGCCAGGCCGCTGACGCGGCGCTGCTGGGCGCGGTGGGCGGCCCCAAGTGGGACGACCCGAACGCGCCGGTGCGCCCCGAGCAGGGCCTGCTGGCCCTGCGCAAGGGCATGGGCGTCTTCGCCAACCTGCGTCCGGTGGCGGTCTACCCGGAATTGGTGGACGCTTCCCCGCTGCGGCCCGAGAAATTGGCCGGGGTGGATATGTTGGTGGTGCGTGAGCTGACCGGCGGGCTGTACTTCGGCAGGCCAAAGGAACGCGGCGTGCGCCCGGACGGCAAGCGCTACGGCGTGGACACAATGGCCTACGATGAAGGCGAAGTTGAGCGCATCGTCGACCTGGCTTTCCGGCTGGCGCAGGGCCGGCGCAGCAAGCTGACCTCGGTCGATAAGGCCAACGTGCTCGAATCGTCGCGGCTGTGGCGGCAGGTGACCATCGAGGTCAGCCAGCGCTACCCCGACGTGACCCTGGAGCACATGCTGGTGGACACCGCCTCAATGCGCCTGGTGACCTACCCGGCCGGTTTTGACGTGCTGGTGACCGAGAACACCTTCGGCGACATTCTGACCGACGAGGCCTCCGTGCTGACCGGCTCGATGGGCATGCTGCCGTCGGCCTCGCTGGGAGCGGGCGGGCCGGGGCTGTACGAGCCGATCCACGGTTCAGCGCCGGACATCGCCGGCAAGGGCATCGCCAACCCGTTCGGCACGATCCTGAGCGCGGCGCTGCTGCTGCGCTATTCATTAAAGCTAGAAGACGAAGCCCGGGCGGTGGAAGCCGCCGTGGCCCAGGCCATCCGCCTGGGCCAGGTGACCGGCGACCTGGGCGGCGCGCTGAACACCCGCCAGGCCACCCAGGCGATCACGCAAGCCTTGTAAAAACACAAACACGGGAGCAACCAATGCCAATGACCTCTGATTTTATCTGGATGGACGGTGAGCTGGTGCCGTTTGAAAAGGCCACGGTTCACTTTATGAACCCCTCGCTGCACTACGGCGGGGCGGTCTTTGAGGGCATCCGCTGCTACAGCACCGCCGATGGCCCGGCGATCTTCCGCGCCCGCGAGCACGCCCAGCGCCTGCTCGATTCGGCGCTCATCTTCGGGATGCGCGAGCTGCCCTGGACGGTGGACGGGCTGACCCAGGCTTTTAAAGACGTCGTGCGGGCCAATAAGTTCGACGAGTGCTACGTGCGCCCGTTGATCTACCTGGCCAGCGGCGTGCTGAGCCTGAACATCGACGACAGCAAGCCCACCCTGGGGATCGCCGCCTGGCCGTGGGCCAACTACCTTGGCCCGGAAGCGATGGAGAAAGGCATCCGCGCCAACATCTCGTCCTTCACCCGCCATCACCCCAACGTGATGATGAGCAAGGCCAAGATCTCGGGCAACTACGCCAACAGCTTCCTGGCTAAAGCCGAATCGCTGCGCATGGGCTTCCAGGAAGCCATCATGCTCGACCCGCAGGGCTACGTGGCCGAGTGCACCGGCGAGAACCTGTTCATCGTGCGCGGCGGGCGCATCTACACATCGCACACCGCCGCCATTCTGGAGGGCATCACCCGCGACAGCCTGATCGCCATCGCCCGGGATCTGGGCTATGAGGTGGTGGAACAGCCGATCTCGCGCGACCAGCTGTACATCGCCGACGAGGTGTTCGTATGCGGCTCGGCGGCCGAGGTGGCGGCGCTGAGCGAGATCGACTTCCGCACCATCGGCTCGGGCAAGATGGGGCCGGTCACGCGGCAGGTGCAGCAGGCGTACCACGCAGCCATCCATGGGCGGCACCCACTCTCGGCGGACTGGCTGGATTACGTCTACGGCCCGGCGCAGCCGGCCCGCGAGACCGCCTCGGCCCAGGCGGCCGGTTAAGCTTCCGGCGGTTCATCCGGCGGCAGCAGTTCCGGCGCTGGATCTTCCGGCAGTGGATCATCCGGCGCCGGCGGTGACGCCGGGCGCAGATCGTCGGGGATCGTGAAATAGAACACCGCCCCCATGCCGGGCTGGGCTTCACACCACACCCGCCCGGCATGGCGCTCGACGATGCTCTTGACGATCGCCAGCCCGATGCCGGCGCCGTCATACTCATCCTGGGTATACAGGCGCTGGAACACGCCAAAGATCTTGCCGGCGTGCTGCAT
>JBJSYW010000471.1:0-5557 GCA_046089985.1 Chloroflexota bacterium | reverse complement strand
CGGGCGGCAGGCGCTCGCCGGCGTGCACGGCGCGGGTGGCAAAATGGGTGTGGCTGAGATCGGTCATTTTTCGTTCCTCCGGGTGTGAATTACGGCTGCCGGGTATTATAATCACCGGGGAGAGGGAGGGAGGCGCGAGATGGCCTGGATCATCCTGTTGATCGCCGGACTGCTGGAAGTGGTCTGGGCGGTGGGGCTGAAGTTCACCAATGGCTGGACCCGCCTGTGGCCCAGCCTGATCACCGTGGCAGCGATGTCGCTGAGCGTCTACCTGCTCTCGATCGCCGCCCGCAGCCTGCCGATCGGCACGGCCTATGCCGTGTGGACCGGCATCGGCGCAGCCGGCGCAGTGTTGATCGGCATGTTCTTCCTGAATGAACCGCGCGACCCGGCGCGCTTCCTGTGCCTGTTCCTGATCGTCGCCGGCATCATCGGGCTGCGCCTGCTCTCCGGTGGGGAGTAGCCCGGCGTTACCTGAGCGTTTGTTGTAACCCTCTCGTCCTTCTGAAACTGTTACCAAAGTCCGCGCACAGCGTGACCTTAATCACTTGACCCGCTTCTAGCTCCGGCATACAATCAATTTAACATGAGTCCTTCTCTTGCGTGTCCTCCTCGCGCACCTGAAGCGCCTTGTGCAGAGCGCCGGGCGCGAGACGTTTTATCTGACACTACACTATAGGAGCACCGTATGTCTGATTTCCTGTTCCGCGGCAGCATGGCCGAGCTTGACCCCGCCGCTTATGAGCTGACCCAGCTTGAAGCCGAGCGCCAGGTTCGCAAGCTCATCCTCATCCCCAGCGAGAGCCAGGCTCCGCTGGCGGTGCGCGAGGCCCTGGCCTCGGCGTTCCAGAACATCTACGCCGAGGGCTACCCCGACGAAGCAACCCGCTGGATGAGCGAATCGGAGATCGTGGATTACACCGCCCGCCTGGCCCACTTCCGCCGCTATGCCGACCCGCGTTACTACAAGGGTGTGGAATACGCCGATACCGCCGAGGCCCTGGCCCGCCGCCGCTGCGCCGAGCTGTTCGCCGCCAACGGTGTTTCGGCCGATCAGATCTACGTCAACGTGCAGGCCCTCTCGGGCGCGCCGGCCAACAACGCTGTCTATCACGCCCTGGTCAGCCCGGGCGATACCATCATGGGCATGGACCTGCTGCACGGCGGTCACCTGTCGCACGGCTCTGGCGCCAACCGCTCCGGCAAGTACTACAACGCCATCCACTACACCATCAACCCCGCCACCGAGCAGATCGACTATGACCAGATCGCCGACCTGGCACGCCAGCACAAGCCCAAGTTCATCATTGGCGGCTTCTCGTCTTACCCCTGGCAGGTTGACTGGGCCAAATTCAAAGAGATCGCCAAATCGGTCGGCGCGTATCTGTTCGCCGATATCGCTCACGTCGCCGGGTTGGTGGCAGCCGGGGTCTACCCCTCGCCGCTCGGCTATGCCGATGTGATCACCTTCACCACCCACAAGTCGCTGTGCGGCCCGCGCGGCGCCTGCATCCTGACCACCGACCCGGCCCTGGCGCGCAAGATCGACCGGGCGGTTTTCCCCGGCGAGCAGGGCGGCCCGCACGTCAACGTCTTCGTCGCCCAGGCGATCGCCTTCAAGCTGGCTAAGACCGACCAGTTCAAGCAGCTCCAGCAGCAGGTGGTCAAGAACTGCGCGGCGTTCACCGACCGGCTGCGCGAGCACGGCTTCCGCATCCCCTACGGCGGCACCAACACCCACCTGATGAACCTGGACTGCTCGGCCGTCAAAGGCCCGGATGGCGCCGGCCTGTCCGGCGACCAGGCCGCCCGCATCCTCGACCTGGCTGGGATCGTGGTCAACCGCAACACTATCCCCGGCGATAAGTCGGCCTTTGATCCCAGCGGCATCCGCATGGGCACCCCGTGGGTGACCCAGCGCGGCCTGAAGGAGCGCGAGATGGTGCGCATGGCGGATGTCATCTCTGACCTGCTCAAGGCCACCACGCCCTTCAACCAGGAAGGCCGCAAGGGCGAGCAGCGCCGCGCCCGGGTCGATTTCACCGCCCTGGAGCAGGCGCGCTTGCACGTGCGTGAGCTGGCGCTGCAGGCTGGGATGGACTTCGAGCCGTCCGAGCACGCCTACCCGCATTTCTACTATATCGACACCCGCTTCCCCGGCGAGTGGACTGCCTTTGAACTCAGCGGCGAGCGCGTGCGCGAGTTCGTCAACTTCAGCCTGTCCAGCGATGTGGAAGCGCTGCTGCCTGGTCAGGGCCAGGCCACCCGCATGTACACACCCCAGGGGCAGATCGATGGCGTGCTGACCTGCATCGACCCCTACCGCTTCCGCCTGACGCTGCCTTCTGCCAACGCCGGCCTGGCTGCCGCCTGGCTGCGCGACCTGTCGGATGGGTATATTTGCTTCGGCGACGAAGCCGAGCGCAAGATGCCCGGCCCGGTGTATGTGGCCAAAACCGACCTGGTGGAAGCCGACCTGAAGCTGCTGAAAGCCAACGACCCGGTTGACCCGAAAAAGGTCTACGTGATCTGCGACGCCGACTGCACCGGTGAAGCGCTGCCGCCTTTCGCCTGGGTGGAGCCGGAACAGCCGCTGCGCCGCACCCCGGTCTACGAGGTGCATAAGCAGCTGGGCGCTAAGATCATCCCCTTCGCCGGTTGGGAGATGCCGGTCTGGTACAGCACGGTGCTGGAAGAGCACCATGCCGTGCGCAGCGCCGCCGGTGTGTTCGACGTGGCCCACATGGGCGTCTACCAGGTCGAAGGCCCAGACGCGGCGATGTTCCTGGACAGCGTGGTGGGCAACGACATCGCCGGTCTGGCGGTGGGCGAAGCTACCTACAGCCACTTCATGAACCCCAATGGGGCGGTCATCGACGATACGTATATCTACCGCCGCGGCCCGGAGACCTTCATGGTGGTGGTCAACGCCTCCAACGACGACAAGGATTGGGCCTGGCTGAACGCGGTCAAGGCCGGCGCGGTGTGCATCGATACGGATCGCCCCTGGGCGCGCGCCTACGGTCGCAATGCCGTGCTGCGCAACCTGCGCGACCCGCAGGCCGGCCCGGACATGCGCGTCGATATCGCCCTGCAAGGCCCCAAGTCGCGCGAAACGCTGCTGGCGATGGGCGTCGATGCGCCTACTCGCAAGCGCATCATGGCTTTGAAACGCAACCAGTTGTGCGACGCCACGGTGGGCGGCTTCAACCTGGTGGTGGCCCGCACCGGCTATACCGGTGAGAAAATGGCTTTTGAGCTGTTCGTGCACCCCGACCGGGCGGCCGAGCTGTTCCTGGCGATCCTGAAGGCCGGCGAAGCGCTGGGCGTCAAGCCGATTGGGTTAGGCGCACGCGACTCGCTGCGCACCGAAGCCGGGCTGCCGCTCTACGGGCATGAAATGGGCGCCGGTTCCGGGCTGCGCGGCCACGTCGACCTGGGCGTGGGCGCGGGTGGGTTCTCGACCTATGTCAAACCTTACAAGCCCTGGTTCATCGGCCGCATGGCCTATATGGAGCAGGAAAAGGCCCGCTCGGGCGAGGTGGTGCGTTTCCGCTTTGTCGATAAGGGCGTGCGCATGGCCCACAACGGCGATCCGGTGCTGGACCGGCGCGGCAAGGTGGTGGGTTGGGTGACCTCCTGCGCCGTCGACGGCGAAGGCTACCTGACCGGGCAGGCCTATATTGACTTCCTCTCGCCGCAGGGCGTCACCGAAGAAGGCGTCGCGCTCTACATCTACCAGAGCGCCCCGGCGCACGCCGGCAAAGCGCCGGCTGCCCTGCAGGTGGGCGAAAAATCCACCCTGCCCGCCCTGGCGGCAGTCGTCACTCGCTTCCCAAAGTAGTCGTCCTTCACCCGGGGCACGCACGGCGTGCCCCGGGTGTCTCTTCATCGCTCCTACGGGCACGCCGGTGCCCCCATCAATCACCAGCCGAATGCTGATCAGATAGCAGAAAGGGAGAGTAAAGACACGATGAAAATGCAAACCCCTTGGGATCACCGCTTTGCGCAGAGGACCCAGCGGATGCAAAGCTCCGCCATTCGTGAGCTGCTCAAACTGACCGAGCAGCCGGACATCATCTCCTTCGGCGGCGGTATGCCGGCCCCGGATGTTTTCCCCAAGGACCAGTTCCTGGAAGCCTGTCAGCGCGTGATCATCGATAATGGTTCCCAGGCGCTGCAGTATGGGGCCACCGAGGGCTATCGCCCGCTGCGCGAGCTGATCGTCCGCTTCAGCGCTCGCTACGGCATCGACATCACTGCCGAGAACGTGCTGATCACCTCCGGGTCTCAACAGGCGTTGGATCTGCTCGGGAAGATCCTGATCAACCGCGGCGACCGCATCCTGGTCGAATCGCCCACCTACCTGGGCGCGCTGCAGGCCTGGGCGCCCTACGGCGCCGAGTATGTCACCGTGCCGATGGATGACCAGGGCATGCAGACCGACGCGCTCGAAGATGCGCTGCGCAGCGGGCCAAAATTTATCTACGTACTGCCGAACTTCCAAAACCCTACCGGCGTGACGCTGTCGATCGAGCGGCGCATGAAGCTGATCGAGCTGGCAGACCGCTACGGCGTGCCGATCATCGAGGATGACCCCTACGGGCAGCTGCGCTTCGAAGGCGAGCATCTGCCCTCGGTGGTCGAGCTGGATGGTCGGGCGCGCGGCAGCAGCGACAAGTGCTATGCCGGCAACGTGATCTATCTGAGCACCTTCTCGAAGACCCTTGCGCCGGGCATCCGCCTGGCGTGGGTGGTCGCCCCGCCGCAGGTGATCTTGAAGCTGACCCAGGCCAAGCAGGGCGCCGACCTGCACACCGCCACCTTTAACCAGATGGTGGCCTACGAAGTGGCGCGGGAAGGCTTCCTCGACCAGCACATCCAGTTGATCCGCAAGGTCTACACCGAGCGCCGGGATGTGATGCTGGGCGCGATGGACGCGTACTTCCCACCGGGCGTCGAATGGACCCACCCGCTGGGCGGGCTGTTCCTGTGGGGCACGCTGCCAGAAAACCTGGACTCGGCCGACGTGCTGAAGACCGCCATCCAGCAGAAGGTGGCCTTCGTGCCCGGGGCGCCGTTCTTCCCCACCGGCGGTGGGCATAACACCATGCGGCTGAACTTCTCGCATGCCAACCCGGAACGCATCCGTGAAGGCATTTCGCGCCTGGGCCGGGTGATCTACGAAAAACTCGGCCAGCCGAACGTGGCTTAACCATCCGAACGAGATCGTCACGCGCGGTGGACGCCGGCCCTGCCCGGCGCCCGCCGCGCTTTCTTTTTAATACTCATTCAATATTAATAAACGAAACTTGGTTTTCTTCGTCATATTAATATCGAAGATCTCGATCGCCAGGGATCTCTATCACCCGTACCGGTGGATCCAAAAGTGAAAAATTCGAATAGAGGTATCGATGAAATATAAGAACCGCTTATCCATGCTGTTAATCTCGCTTGGGCTGCTGCTGCTGTTGGCGGTGGCCTTGAATTACCCCGCGCTGGCTGCGCCGCGCTTCGATCCTACCGCCCCCGGCCCGGGGCTGTATCTACCGCTGGT
>JBJSYW010000470.1:0-14671 GCA_046089985.1 Chloroflexota bacterium | reverse complement strand
GATCGGCTCGGGCTTCATCACCATGCCGCCGCCGCCGCCATAGGGCATATCGTCAGTGATGTGATGCCGGTCCCAGGTCCAGTCGCGGATGTTGTGCAGGTTGACCTGCAGCAGACCGTTGTGGCGGGCGCGCTGCAGGATCGAGGTGGACAGGTACGGCTCGAACACTTCGGGGAGCAGGGTGAATACGTCGAAGACCAGCACAGGGGATGACATAGGCTCATTCTATACGCGCACGGGCGGGTTGGCAAGAGCGGAAGCGCACCGGCGCAGCTAACCGGAAGATAACCATCGGTTAACCCGCATTTCTTGACGCCCTTGTATTTCCAATGGTAAGATGCGAATATGTATCTCCGCGGAAGTAAATGGACCATGACCCGCCGCACCCGCAAACCGCGCTACAGCATGATCGTCGTGCTGGCGCTGGCGATTGGTTTTATGATGTATGTCAACACGGTGGTGGTGCCGGCGACGCCGCCGCTGTTTGTGCCCACGCCCACCCAAACCCGCAGCCCGGAGTCGTTCGTCAGCCAGGCGGACGAGTTCTACAAACAGGGCAAGCTGACCCAGGCGATCCAGTCATACCAGGATGCGATCTACGCCGACCCCGGCAACCCGTCTAACTATATCAACATCGCCCGGCTGCAGGTGTTCGCCGGGCAGTATGATGAAGCGGTCAAGAACGCACAAAACGCGCTGCTGAAAAACCCCAATAACCCGATGGGGCACGCCGTGCTGGGTTGGGCGTTCGGTTTCCAGGAAAAGTACGGCGAGGCCGAGCTGGAGATCAAGAAAGCCCTGGCGCTGGACGCCAACAACGCCCTGGCGTATGCCTATTACGCCGAAGTGCTGATGAACCAGGCCGACTACACGCTGTACGATAAGGCGGCCGAGGCGTCAAAGAAAGCCGTGCAGCTGGACCCAACCGCGCTGGAGACCCACCGGGCGCGCGGCATCGTGCTGCTGAACACCCAAAACCTGGATGAGGCCTCGCAGGAATTCCAGGCCGCACTGGCGATCAACAAGAACATCCCCGACATCAACCTGTACATGGGCATCACCTATAAGGCGCTCAACGAATACGGGCTGGCCCAGGAAGCGCTGCTGAACGCATACGCGCTGAACCCCACCGATACCACCGCCCTGACCGAGCTTTCGCGGGCGTTCTTCGCCGATGGGCGCTACCCACAGGCGGCGCAGTACGCCGAAGAGGCGATCAAGGTTGAGCCGGCTAACCCGCGCCTGCACGGCAACCTGGGCATCATCTATTACAAGATGGGCGATTACGACAAGGCGATCCGTTCGCTGGCGCTGCCGGTGCGCGGCGGGACCGGCGAAGACGGGACGGTGATCGAGGGCGAGCCGCTGGATTACGGTAAGATTGAAGAGTATTACTGGTATTACGGCTTTGCCCTGGCGCGCAGCCGGCGCTGCAGTGAAGCGGTACCCGTATTTCAAGCGCTGCTGACCGGCGTGCCCAACGACGAGATCGCGGTATACAATGCCACCGAGGGGCTGGCGATCTGCCAGCAGAACCTGGAAAACCCGGTGACCCCCCCGCCTGAGACCGAGCCGACCCCCACCCCCTGAGCGATGCAGCGCACCCGCCCGATCGAACGCAAGCTCGCCGGCCGCCAACCCACCTTTCACCCCAGCCAGCGGACGAACAACTTTTACCGGTTGATGATCATGCTGCTGCTGATCACGGCGGGGATATGGACCTACCTGCGCATCGAGCGCGGCCAGATCACCTCGCCGTTCGAGCCGACCCCCACGCCGACGCGCGTTTCGGCCTCGTATTTTCAGGAAGCGCAGGCCTATTTCGAAGCCGGCAAGCTGGACGTGGTCAACCCGCCCACACCCGGTCCGGGGACGCCCGGGCCGAGCGGCCCGGTGATCAACGACGCCATCGACGCCTATAAAGCCGCCTTGCAGGGCGACCCGAACAACGCCTCCGCCTGGGCCGAACTGGCGCGCATCCAAACCCACTCGACCAGCATGCTGCCGAACGACACCGAACGCCTGCAGCGGTTGAAGGAAGCCAAGGCCTCGGCCGACCGGGCGGTGGAGTTAGGCCCAGACAACAGCACGGCGCGGGCCATCCGGGCCTTCGCGCTGGACTGGTACGCCTTTAACACCCTGGTGCCAAAGGAAGAGCGGGAGGCAATGCTGGTAGAGGCCGAGCGCGAGGCCTCACGCGCATACCAGCTGGACCCCGACAGCGCCCTGGCGCTGGCCTTTTACGCCGAAGTTTTGGCCGACCAGTCGAAATGGACCCAGGCGGAGAAGTACGCCGCCCAGGCGGTGGCGCGCGACCCCGAGTCGATGGACGCCCACCGGGTGTACGGCTATGTGCTGGAAACCCTGGGGGCGTACAACAGCGCCATCCAGCAGTACCAGGAAGCCACGCGCATCAACCCGAACATGACCTCGATCTATGTGCGCATCGGCCAGAACTACCGGGAGGGCATCCGCAACCCGGACCTGGCGCTGGAGTACTTCGACCGGGCGGCAAAAATCAATGAAGCGCTGGGTGTGCCGAACTCGCTGCCGTACATCGAGATTGCCCGCACCTACACGCAGATCGGGCAGTTCTTCGCCGCCTCGATCAACGCCGAAAAGGCGCTCAAGCTCGACACCAGCAACGCCCAGACCTACGGGCAGCTGGGAATCATCTTCCGCCGGGCGCGCAACTATGAGGGGGCGATGGGCCTGCTGCAGTGCGCCGTGGTGGGCTGCACCGCCGAAGAGAACGAAATGGGCAAAGTGGCAGTGGAAGGGCTGCCGCTGACCAGTATCACGGTGGCGTATTATTACGTGGAATACGGGACAAACCTGGCCTTCCTGAGCCGGCGGACGGAGAACTACTGCCCGCAGGCGCGCCGGATCCTGCAGCAGGTGCGCCAATCCTACAGCAGCGACCCGACGCTGATGAGCATCGTCGAGGACAGCGAAGGCATCTGCAGCCGGCTCGATTCGGAAGCCGGCGCAAACGCCGCCCCGACCTCGGCGACGCCGGTGATCACAGGGACGCCGGCGTCTACACTGGCCCCGATGGTCACACCGACCCCGGCCGCGCCGGGACCGTAGGGGCGGGCGGCTGGGCGCACACGGTTTGTTAGCATTTTGTAAGAATACCGCACAGAAAGCGTTTCCCCCTCTTGACGTCCAATTGAAAAATGGGTATGATTTGGCCCGCAGTTAGCACTCAGAACCAATGAGTGCTAAGAAGCGGCGAGTGCTAAAGGCACCCTGTTAATCGAATCATCCACCAACTTTTTGTATGGAGGTCTTGCATGATGAAACTTAAGCCCCTGGGCAACCGTGTCGTGGTCGAACCGATCGAGATGGAAGAGATCACCGCCGGTGGGATCGTTCTCCCCGAAACCGCAAAAGAAAAACCGCAGAAGGGCAAAGTGCTGTCGGCCGGCCCTGGCGAGCGCGATGATGACGGCGATTACGTGCCGATGGATGTCAAAGCAGGCGACGTGATCCTGTTTGCCAAGTACGCTGGCACCGAGATCAAGGTCGAAGGCAAGAAGCTGCTGATCCTGCGCGAGAGCGATCTGCTCGCCATCGTCGAAGAGTAATTTTTCATAATACTGACAGGAGTTTAGAAACCTATGGCTAAGCAATTGATCTTTGCTGAAGACGCTCGCCACCGCCTTTCGAAGGGCATGGAAATCCTGGCGAACGCCGTCGCTACTACCCTGGGCCCCAAGGGCCGCAACGTGGCGCTGGACAAGAAGTTCGGCTCCCCGACCATCACGCACGACGGCGTGACCGTGGCGAAGGAAATCGAGCTTCAGGACCCGTTTGAGAACATGGGCGCCCAGCTGCTGAAGGAAGCCGCCACCAAGACCAACGACATCGCCGGCGACGGCACCACCACTTCGACCGTGCTGGCCCACGCCATCGTCCAGGAAGGCATGAAGAGCCTGGCAGCCGGCTTCAACCCGATGTTGCTGAAGCGCGGCATCGAAGCGGCGACCCGCCGCGTGGCCGAGAAGGTCAACGAGCAGGCCATTGAACTGACCACCAAGGCCGACATCGCCAACGTGGCTTCGATCTCTGCCCAGGACCGCAACATCGGTGAGCTGATCGCCGAGGTGATGGACAAAGTCGGCAAAGACGGCGTCATCACGGTTGAGGAATCGAAGGGCCTGGAGTTCGAGACCGAGTACGTCGAAGGTATGCAGTTCGACCGCGGCTACATCTCGCCCTACTTCATCACCGACCCCGAGCACATGGAAGCCTCGATCAGCGAGCCTTACCTGCTGATCCATGACAAGAAGATCTCGGCTGCGCAGGACATCGTCCCGGTGCTCGAGAAGCTGGTGCAGATCGGCCGCCGCGACCTGGTGATCATCGCCGAAGACATCGACGGCGAAGCCCTGGCGACGCTGGTGCTGAACAAGCTGCGCGGCATGCTGAACGTGGTTGCCGTGAAGGCCCCGGGCTTTGGTGATCGCCGCACCGCCATGCTGGGCGACATCGCCATCCTGACCGGCGCGCAGGTGATCTCTGAGGTGACCGGCCGCAAGCTGGAATCCACCACCGTGGCCGACCTGGGCCGCGCCGAGAAGGTCGTCGTCACCAAGGACGACACCACCATCGTGGGCGGCAAGGGCGATGCGGTGCAGATCAAGGGCCGCATCGAGCAGATCCGGGTCGAGATCGACAAGAGCACCAGCGATTACGACAAGGAAAAACTGCAGGAGCGCCTGGCCAAGCTGTCTGGCGGCGTGGCGATCATCCGGGTTGGCGCGGCGACCGAGACCGAGCTGAAGGAAAAGAAGCACCGCGTGGAAGACGCCCTGTCGGCTACCCGCGCGGCGGTTGAAGAAGGCATCGTGCCCGGCGGCGGTGTGGCGCTGGTCAACGCGGTGGCTTCGCTGGTCGACCTGAAGATGGAAAACGAAGACGCCCAGATCGGCGTCAACATCGTCCGCAAGGCGCTGGAAGTGCCGATGCGCAAGATCGCTGAGAACGCCGGCCAGGACGGTTCGGTGGTGCTGGAAGGCGTGCGCCGGGCCCAGAAGGAACAGGGCAACTACAAGATCGGTTACGACGTCATCTCCGACGCCTACATCGACATGGTAGCCGACGGCGTGATCGACCCGGCCAAGGTGACCCGCGGCGCGCTGGAAAATGCGGCCTCGATCGCGGCCATGATCCTGACCACCGAAGCGTTGATCACGGACATCCCGGAGAAGGATAAACCCGCTCCGGCGCCGATGCCCGAGTACTAAGATTCACAGAAGCAAAAAACTCCCGGCGAAAGTCGGGAGTTTTTTGTTTCCGGGGAAGCAGGCCGGGCGGAGCAGGCGGCCCGTCTTTGACAAATCGTACCTTCCATGTTAAAATCTTTGCCAGTTGCGAAAGGTTTATCCGGGGAAGTCCTCCCGGTTTGGGGTTAGTAGAAGGCAAACGTTCATCTGTGGCCCGGCCGGTGATCTTTCAGGCTCCGGGTCTTTTTTTATTATTTTTCAGACCTTAACCGGGGCTGAAGCCCGGTTTTTTTACAGATCCAGACACATTTCCCGGGCGCAGCCCGGTTTACGAAGGATACAACGGAATGAGTACGAGGAAACTGCGCATTGTGCCGTTAGGGGGGTTGGGGGAAGTCGGCAAGAACATGATGGTCTACGAGTACGGGGAGAACATCCTCGTGGTCGACGCTGGCCTGATGTTCCCCGAGAACGATATGCTGGGGATTGATTACATCATCCCCGATTTTGAGTACCTGCTGGACAAGGCGGAGTGGGTGCGCGGGATTATCATCACCCACGGGCACGAGGACCACACCGGGGCGCTGATCCACCTTGTAGATAAGATCAATGCGCCGATCTACACCACGCCGCTGACGCGCGGGCTGATCGAGGCCAAGCTGTCACGCGGCGGGCTGATCAACAAGGTGCGCATCAACACGATCAACCCGGGCGATACGTCGTGGATCGGGCCGTTCCAGGTGGAGTTCTTCCACGTCTGCCACTCGATCCCCGATTCGGTCGGCGTGGGGATCACCACCCCGGCCGGGTTAGTGGTGCACACCGGCGATTACAAGTTCGACCAGACCCCAGTGGACGGCTGGCCGACCGATTTCGCCAAGTTGGCCGAGATGTCCAACCGGGGCGTCCTGGCGCTGCTGTCTGATTCAACCAACGCCGACCGGGCCGGGTGGACGCCGTCAGAGAAGGTTATCGACGGCGCATTGCGCGAAGTGTTCCGCAACGCCAAGGGGCGGATCATTGTGGCCAGCTTTGCATCGCTGATCTCACGCATGCAGCAGGTGGGCAACGTGGCGGCCGAGTTCGGGCGGCGGATGGCGTTTGTCGGAGCCAGCATGGTGGACAACGCCAAGATCGCCCGCAAGCTGGGCTACCTGAACTTCCCCGACGACCTGATCATCCCGCTCGACCAGGCGCTGAAGCTGCCCGCGGGCCAGGTGGTGCTGATGTCAACCGGCACGCAGGGCGAGCCGACCTCGATCATCGGACGGCTGTCGATGGGCACCAACAGCGCCTTCGACTTGCAAGCCGGCGACACGGTGGTGCTGTCGTCACACCCGATCCCGGGCAACGAGGAAAGCGTGTACCGCACGATCAACCGCCTGTTCCGGCGCGGAGCCAGCGTGATCTATGAAGGCATCGCCCCGGTGCACGTCTCGGGCCACGCCAGCCAGGAAGAGATGAAGCTGCTGCTGCACCTGGTGAAGCCGAAATATTTCATCCCGATCCACGGCGAGCTGCGCCACCTGAAGCAGCACGCCAACCTGGCCCGCCAGGTGGGCATCCCCGATGGCAACATCGCGGTGATCGAGAACGGGCGCGTGGTCGAGTTCGACGATGGGGTGATGGCAGTCGGCGAGCGCATGCCGGGTGGGTACGTGTTTGTGGACGGCTCGGGAGTGGGCGATATCAGCATGGCCGAGGTGCGCGAGCGCGAAGCGCTGGCCAGCGACGGCGTGGTGCTGATCACGCTGAACGTGCAGAAAGAACGCAACCTGCTGCTGGACGACCCGGAGATCATCACCCGCGGCTTTATCCAGAGCAAGGCCGGGGATGACCTGGTGGAAGGGGCGCGCGAGATGATCCGCGAGACGGTGCGCAACGCCAACGGCAACCTGCAGAAGGACATTGAACAGGCGATGAAGACCTACCTGTTCAACCGCACGCGCCGGCGGCCGGTGGTAATCATCACGCTGAACAAGGTCTAAGTTTTGACAACTCCCTCGAACGGGTGGGCTTAATATGGGCATGCTCTACGGTCTCCTCTCCGCGCTGGTATGGGGCAGCGCCGACTTTGCCGGCGGGTACGCCAGCCGGCGGCTCAGTTCCTTCCAGACGGTGGTGCTGGGCTCAATGGCCGGCGGCCTGGCGATGGCGCTGATCGCCTGGCTGAGCGGCGAGGGCTGGCCTGCCGGGGAGGTGTTTGCCTGGGCAGGCAGCGCCGGGCTGTTCGGCGGGTTGGGCATCGCCATGCTGTACCGCGGGCTGTCGACTGGGAGCGTGACGCTGGTAGCGCCGACCGCGGCGCTGGTCGGGGCAGGCTTACCGGTGCTGGTGGGCGTGTTCACCGACGGGCTGCCGGCCTGGACGCAGGCGCTCGGGCTGCTGGCGGGGCTGGCGGGCATCTCGCTGGTTTCGAGCACGCCGGAAAGCCCGGCGGGCGAGGGCGTCCAACCGCGAGCGCTGCTGCAGCGCCCGGGGCTGGGGGCGGCCGTCAGCGCTGGGCTGGCCTTCGGTGCGTTCTTCATCTTGATGGCCCGCTGCCCATCCGAAGATGTGTTCACCCCGCTGGTGATCGCCAAGCTGGGGGCGCTGGCGGTGTCGCTGCCCATCCTGCTGGCGCAGCGCCTGCCCATCCCGCCGCCGCAGCGCCACCCGGTGGCGCTGTTGAGCGGGGTGCTGGACGCGGGCGGGAACCTGTTCTACCTGCTGGCGACCCAGTCGGCCCGGCTGGACCTGGCCGTGCTGATCTCGTCGATGTACCCGGCGACAACCGTGCTGTTGGCGGCGCTGGTTTACAAGGAGCGCCCGGCGGCGCGCCAGTGGCTGGGGTTGGCCGGCTGCCTGGCGGCGTTGGCGCTGATCGTGGCCTAGCCGGGTATAGCGCGCGGCGGGCGGCGCGAGTACAATGGGGCGCATGACCCCTGAACCCACGCTCCCCCCCCTCTACCACGAACTGCAAGACCACCTGGCCCTGGCTTCCATTCTGCACGGGCAGACGCCCGGGCGGGCGCTGAGCGCTCCGCCCGGCGCAGCGCGCCTGGGGCTGGTCTGGTTCCATTCCCGGGTCTTCCTGGCGGGCGACCCGGACGAGGCGCAGCTGCGGCAGTTGGCCGCCGGCTGGATGCAGCAGGATCTGCTGCCAGATCTGACCGCCGCCGGGCAGGAAGCCTTCGTGCTGCATGCATCGCCGCCGGGCTGGCTGGCGCGGCTGGACGACCTGCTGCCCGGGCGCCAGGCGATCCACGCGATGCGTGAATACTATACCTGCCAGGCGCTCAAAGAAGATTGGCGCCGGTTGACGCCGGCGGAGTTTGAGATGTGCCCGGTGACAGCCGAGCTGCTGACCCGTCCCGGGTTGGGCGGGCTGGAAGCGCTGCGCGAGGAGATGTGCTCCGAACGGCCAAGCGTGGAGGACTTCCTGCAAAAAAGCTACGGGGTGGCGCTGGTGCACCAGAACGAAGTGGTGGGCTGGTGCCTATCCGAGTACAACCTGGGCGGGCGCTGCGAGGTGGGCGTGGCGACGGCCGAAGCGCTGCGCGGGCGCGGGCTGGGCACGGCGATGAGCCTGGCGCTGGTGGAAATGGCGCTGGCGCGCGGCTGCCGGCAGATCGGCTGGCACTGCTGGCAGCGCAACCTGGCCTCGGCAGCGCTGGCGCGGCGGGCGGGGTTCCAGTTGGCCGGGCAGCACCCGGTGGTCATCTACCTGCTGAAGGAAGCAGACGGGTAGCCGGGCGGCAGCCCGCTCGATACGGCGCGGGGCGCAGACTGCCGCCGCAGCGTGCGGACCGCGGTGTGCAAGCTGCAGTGTGCAGCCCGCAGTCCAAGAGCCGGCTTGGGACCGGCTATTCGGGTTCGCCAGGCTCTTCGGGCCAGCCCTGCGCGCCGATCAGCGGCACAAAAGCCACCGGGATGACCGTGCGGTGGGCGAAGCCGCCGGCCCGGCGCTGCCAGACCTGCAGGGTCTGTTCGCCGCGCCCCCCGACCGGCAGCACCAACCGCCCGCCCGGGGCCAGCTGGTCCAGCAGCGGCTGGGGCGGGCGCGGAGCGGCGGCGGTGACCAGGATCGCCGGATAGGGGGCAAACTCGGGCAGCCCGAGCGTCCCGTCGCCCAGGTGGACGGTGACGTTGTGCAGGCCCAGGTCATGCAGGATGCGCCGGGAGCGGCCGGCCAGATCGACGTGCCGCTCGATGGTGTGCACCTGGGCAGCCAGGTGGGCCAGAACGGCTGCCTGGTAGCCGGAGCCGGTCCCCACCTCCAGCACGATTTCGCCGCCCTGCAGCTTCAGCAGCGATGTCATCAGCGCCACGATATACGGCTGGGAAATGGTCTGGCCGCTGCCGATCGACAGCGGCCCATCATGATAGGCGTATTCCTGGTCCAGCGGGTCGACAAAGGCGTGGCGCGGCGCGGCGCGTAGAGCAGCCAGCACGGCCGGGTCGGTCACGCCGCGGGCGATAATCTGCTCTTGCAGCATGCGCTCGCGCAGCCGGTCAAATGAGTCCACGTCCACCCCACCGGCGCTCAGGCGGCTGTCATCTCTCCCACCAGGCGCTGCCAGAAGGCATCACGCTGACCGGGGACGAACGGCAGATACAGGCCCAGGCGGTCAGCCATTCCAGCATAACGGGCCAGCAGTTGGGCGGGCAGCTCAGCCTCGGGGCAGACGATGGCAAAAGTAGACAGCATCTCGTCGCTGACCTGGACGGGCAGTTCACCCCACTTGCCGGCGTGCACCAGGGCCGAGAGTTTCTCGGCGGTTTCGCCCCAGCCGTGCAGGTCCATCACCGCCCGATAGGAAGGGGTGGAGGCGTAAAAGGCAATCTGCGAGCGCACAAACAGGTCTTCCTCGGCGGACGTGACCGCGAAGGCGGTCACCGAGACCTTGACGGCGCTGCGCGGCCGGGCGCACTTCTCCAGCCCGCCCTGGATGGCCGGCAGCAGCACGTCCTTCCGGTAGGCAGGGGTGTGGAAGGGATGCACCAGGAAGCCGTCGGCGGCTTCGCCTGCCAGGCGGGCCAGGCCGGTGTTGACGCCGGCAATGTAGATCGGGATGTTCGGGTGGCGGATCGGGCCGGGGTTAAAGAAGGGCGACATCAGCGCCAGGCGGTAGTACTCGCCCTGGTATTTGAAGGGCGCGTTGTTCTGCCAGGTGTTCCAGAAGGTGTGGATGGCTTCGATTTGCTCACGCAGCTTGCCAACCACCGAGTCGGGCCAGGGCATGCCAAAGCGGCGCTCGATGTGCGCCTTGACCTGGGTGCCCAGGCCGAGGATGAAGCGGCCCTGGGAGGCCTGGGCCAGGTCCCAGGCGGTATAGGCCAGGGTAGCCGGGCTGCGGCCAAAGGCGATCGCCACCGCGGTGCCATAGCCCAGGCTGCGGGTGTGCTCGGCCACCAGCGCCCCGGGCAGGAACGGGTCGTGCATGGTTTCGGTGGCCCACAGGGTGCTAAAACCCAGCGCTTCGGCGGCGCGAGCGATCTCAGCCACAGCCGTCAGCGGGACCGGAGGCAGTGAGGCGTCAAAGTACATGGCTCTCCCCTTTCTACTTGGTACAACCCCTCTTGAAAACGGGTCGCGCGCCGGTCAGCTCAACAGGTAGGCCAGCACCCAACGAGTGGTGCCGATCAGCGCGTCGAGATGGGTGCGCTCGTAGTTGTGCGAAGCGTCCACGCCCGGGCCGATCAGCGCCACGGCCACATCGCCGCCCGCCCGCCAAAACGCCTCGCCGTCCGAGCCATAATACGGGTAGATATCCACCTTATACGGAATGCCATGCGTGTCGGCCAGGCGGCGCAGCTTCTGGCTGAGCCCGTGGTGGTATGGCCCACCAGAGTCTTTCACGCACAGCGTGGCGTGGAACTCATCGGAGGTCTGCCCCTCGCCAATGGCAGCCATATCGACCGTCACCAGTTCGTGCACATCGGCCGGGATGCCGGCCGAAGCGCCGTGACCGACCTCTTCATAATTGCTGATGTGCAGATAGGTGATCTGGCAGGGTTTCAACCCGGCATCCTGCAGCGCCTTGACTGCCGCCGCCAGGCAGGCCACGCAGGCCTTATCGTCGAGGAAGCGCGAGCGGATAAAACCGTTGATCACTTCGACGCGCGGGTCAAAAGCGACGAAATCGCCGACCTGAATCCCAAGCCGGCGGGTATCCTCGGCCCCGGTGGTCGGCGCGTCCAGGCGCACTTCCATGTTCTCCTCGCTGCGCTCGCTGTCGGTGGTGCCCTTGCCGTGCACGTGAGCAGAGGCCTTGGAGATCAGCAGCGAACCGCGCACCTGCCCGCCCTGGCTGGTGAAGATGGTGCAGCATTCGGTCTCGACGGCGTTCCAAACCAGGCCGCCGACGCGGGTCAGCTTCAACCGTCCGCTGGGCTTGATCTCCTTGACCATCGCCCCCAGGGTGTCAACGTGGGCGGTGAGGGCGCGCGGCGCATCCGAGCGCTCGCCAGGCCAGGCAGCCACCAGCGCTCCCTTGCGGGTCAGGGAGAGATCCAGGCCGGAGAAAGCCGAGAACGCCTGGCGGGTGTAGTCCACCGCTGCGTCGCTGAAACCGGTGGGACTGGGAACGTTCAACAGGCCGGTCAGGAAGCTAACCAGATAGTCTTGATCGATTGCGGGCAGGGACATAGGGATGGACTCCTCGGGTGCGGTCAGGAATTTGCGCCGGCTGCTGCCAGCCGCTCGAACTCGGCGATGGCAGTGCGCCATTTCTCAGGGATAGGGATCGTTTCCAAGTTTTTATAATCGTAAGTGACCAGCACGGTCACGCCGGTGGCATACTCGCGCCCGCTGCAGGCTTCTTCGAGCACGTACTCCATCGTCATGCTCTTGGTGCCCAGGCGGGTGACGCGCACGTCAACCAGCAGGTCGGTACCAAAATAGACCGGCGCTTTAAAGGTGACCTGGGCATCGGCCAGGATGACGCCGATATCGGAGAACGAAGCCGTCTTCCACAAGCCAAGGCTCATAATGTAGGCAATGCGGGCCTGTTCGAAATACGTCAGGTATTTGGCATTGTTCACATGGCCCTGGGGGTCCAGATCGCCATAACGCACGTCGATCGGGTGGTAGAAGCGGTATTTTGGCATGGTTGGATTATACACCTCCGCAAAATATCCAGTCAGCCGAGTGCGGTATAATGTACCTTCATGGAACGATGGAACGTATGAACCCTGAAGAACAAAAACCCGGAGAAAACGGCAATAACGACGCGCCAATCAATGACCTGGAAGACACCCGGCCGCGCCGGGTGAGCAGCGCGCCGGCACAGCCGGCCGAAACACCGGCCGAAGCCGCGCCGGTTGCAGATGCGCTGATTGCGGCGCAAGAGGCTGCGCCGGATGAAACGCCGGCTTCAGCCGGCCAATCCCTGGAGCACACCCAGGCCACGCCGCTGCCGCCTGCCGGGGTAGGTTTTGAAGAAACCCTGCCCCCGCCGCCCGAAGCGCCGGTGGATGAGCCGGTCGAGTTCACGCAGGCCACGCCCGCGCTGGAAGGCGCGGCGTCGCGCCGCCCGGCGCCCGGCAAGGCGGCGGGCAAAAAGCCCGGCACGGCGCGGCCGGGTGGGAAGAAGCCGGCCAACGGCAAGCCGGGAGCGCGGCGGGCAGGCCCGCCGCGGCGCATGACCTGGATCCTGGCGCCGCTGCTGGGGCTGGGCATCCTGCTGCTGCTGGCGCTCGCCAGCGCGGGCGGCGGGTATGTCTCGGGGATCGGCATGCGCCGCGAAGCCGAGAAGACCAGCGTGGCATCGTCGGCGATGGAGCAGTTCCAACTGGGGCTGCAGGACATGGCCGACCAGCAGTTCGACCGCGCCCGGCAGCGCTTTGAATATGTGATCCAGATCAACCCCAGCTTCCCTGGGGCAACCGAAAAGCTGGCCGAAGTGCTGCTGTACCTGAACGCCACCGCCACGCCCACGCTGCAGGCCACCCCCACGCTGACCCCCACGCCGGATACGCGCGCCAACGAGGAGCTGTTCAGCCAGGCCGAAAACGCGATCGCATCCAGCGATTGGGACGCGGCGCTGGATGCGCTGCTGGCGCTGCGCGCCAAGGATGTCAACTACCGGGTGGTGGATGTGGACGGGATGATGTTCCTGACGCTGCGCAACCGCGGCTGGAAGCGCATCACCGCGGCCGACCTGGAAGCCGGCATCTACGACCTGACGCTGGCAGAGAACTTCGCCCCGCTTGACTCGGAGGCCAAGGGGCTGGTGACCTGGACGCAGATGTACATCACCGGGGCCAGCTTCTGGGGCATCGACTGGGCGCAGGCAGTGCAGTACTTCTCGCAGGTGGCGCCGCAGATGCCCAACCTGATGGACGCTTCAGGCATGACCGCGTCCGAACGCTACCGCCGGGCGCTGTTCGAGTATGGCAACAGCCTGGCGGCCGGCGGGCAGGCCTGCCAGGCTGTGGAACAGTACCAACTGGCGCTGTCGATGGGGCCGGATGCGGAGATCGAAGCCGCACTGAACAATGCAGCCGGGGCCTGCCAGGACGGCGGGCAGCCGGAAGCCACCCAAAAACCGAAGAAGACCAAGACCCCCTGAGGCCAGCGAGGACAGCCGTCGATGGACCAGGCCCCGCTCTGGGCGCTTTCAACCGCTTACTGGCTGCACATGCTGGCTACCGTGACATGGATCGGCGGGCTGGCGGCGCTGGCGATCTTTGTGCTGCCGGCGGCGCGGCGGTCGCTGACGCCGGAGAGCTATGCGAGCTTCCTGGCCGCCCTGCAGACCCGTTTTGATCCGCTGGCCTGGTTCAGCCTGGCGCTGCTGGCTGGGACGGGGATGTTCCAGATGAGCGCCAGCCCAAGCTATGCCGGCTTCCTGGCGATCGACAGCGCCTGGGCGGCTGCCATCCTGGTCAAACACCTGGTGTTTGGCGGGATGGCGGCAGTCTCCGGCTACCTGACCTGGGGGCTGCTGCCGGCGCTGCGCCGGCTGGCCCTGCGGCGAGCCGCCGGTGCAGCCGGCGACCCGGCCGAGGCGCTGCGCCTGGAGCGCCGCCAGACGCGCCTGCTCAACCTGAACCTGGCGCTGGGGGTGGTGGTGCTGCTGCTGACCGCCATCGCCCGCTCGGCCTGATCCCTTCCCAAAAGCCGGCCTGCGGGCCGGCTTTCGATTCTCTCCACCCGGAGCGGGCAATGCGTCCGATTTCGAAACGAAACACCCCCCTTTTTCGTTATACATTTATGGAGGCATATAGAGAACGATGAAGACTTACCGGTATTTCCTTCCGGCCGTACTGCTGCTGCTGGCAGCCGCGGCCTGCAACCTGCCCTTCGCAGCCCAGCCGGGCGCGCAGGCCACCGCGGTCTGGTCGACCGTAGCAGCCGGCGCAGCGCAGACGATGATCGCCCAGGCCGGGGTCACGGCGACCGGGGAGGCCTCGGCTACCCCGATCAGCCTGCCCACCGGCGACCCGAACGCCAC